>CANBQQ010000302.1 GCA_947371715.1 Flavipsychrobacter stenotrophus | reverse complement strand
GTCATGATTTTTTTGCTGCATAAGGTGTTCCACCTCGCCGGCATGTAGATCATACAGACGCTTGGCCTCATCGGCACTCATATCTATTGGTGCATCAGCGGGCAACCCCGACTGTATTAGTGCCATAACGCCATAATTGACTATGGCAATAAATTCACCTTCTATCGGATCTGCTATTTTTTGTACCCCTTTCTCCTGTATCTGCCTTATCCTCCAAGCTTTTATGTATATCTGATCTACAATAGATATAGGCCTCAGCACCCGCCACGACGTACCATAGTCGCGCGCCTTATTTACATATAGGCTTTCACATTTATTAATTACTTCTTTATATTGAGACTGAGTGTCTGGCATTGATATATAATTCTACAAGTATTCCTTTAATGATCCTGAGGTAATAGTTAGTAAAAGCATTGCCAATAAGCAATAACTTTACCCCCAAACTTACTAGTGTTACCTCGAAAAACAAAATTAAAGGTACATACATAAATACGTTTTGAATGAAATATTAAGGAAAGAATTAAACAAACGAGCTATCAAGACACTACTGCCTATATCAGCAACAATTCAAAGCCGCGGGCGAATCATGGATCTGTCGCGCCCTGTAATAATGGGCATTTTGAATGCTACACCCGATAGTTTTCACACCGGTTCTACTGACCCGGATACGTTACTTCGTACTGCCGAAAAAATGCTCAATGACGGGGCCTCTATATTGGATATTGGTGGCGCCAGTACAAAACCCGGCCAGACTTTAATAAAGGATGAAGAGGAACTACAGAGGATAATACCGGTGATTACTTCCATTCATAAACACTTCCCGGAGGCCTGGTTGTCGGTAGATACTTACAATGCCAGGGTGGCACAGGAAGCGGTTCATGCAGGTGTTTCAATAGTCAATGATGTTAGTGGTGCCAGGTTCGATAACAAAATGCTTACCACAGTAGCCGACCTAAAGGTGCCTTACATAGCAATGCATATGCAGGGCACTCCCGAAACCATGCAAAACAGTCCTTCATATCTAAACGCGGTAACTGAAGTACGCGACTATTTGCGAACACTGACAGACGAATGTTCAGCTGCCGGCATTCACGATATTATCATTGACCCCGGCTACGGATTTGGTAAAACACTCGAGCATAACTTTCAGTTACTAAAGTCGCTTCATACTTTCCGTATGCTCGGCAGACCTATTCTGGCTGGCATATCGCGTAAATCTATGGTATGCAAAGCACTTCAGGTCAATCCCGAAAATGCCCTGAATGGTACAACGGCACTACACGTACTCACCCTACAGCAAGGCGCCAATATACTCAGGGTTCATGATGTTAAAGAAGCCATGCAGGTTATCAAACTCGTAGAATTATATAATAACATAGAAATTAATTAGCAGTTGTTGTCCAACACACATTTATTCGAATTTGAACGTTACACACTCTCCTCCTTTTGAAGGAGGAGTACCCTCTGTTTCGGTTTTTCTACCGAAACAGAGGGGGAGGTGGTTATTGCAGGTGACAATCTTTTAAACCAACACACAAATGCTCAACCAAACGCAAATACAGGAACTATCCGCAGCATACTTATCTATATTCCCTGATGAGGAAGAGCGGATAAAAATATTTACAGACTATGTCAACCGCACCCAAAGCGACAACTTATACGATCGCAAGAATTTTGACGGCCATATAACTACCAGTGCATTCATCATTAATAGAAAGATGCAGGAAATACTTTTGCTCAAGCACAAATCGCTGAACCGCTGGCTTCAGCCCGGCGGCCATGTGGAGCAGGATAAGACATTGCTCGCATCTGCTTTGCGCGAGGCAGAAGAAGAAACCGGAATTCCCGCCAAAGAATTGATCAACATAAGCATAGATAGCAATGTTGCAGTTCCTTTTGATATTGATCCGCACTTTATACCGGCAAATCCTAAGAAAATGGAAGCTGGTCACTACCATCATGATATCAGGTATCTTTTTTCTTATGAAGGGAACGGAGATGTCGCATTCAACGAAGATGAGTCGACAGGCCTTAAATGGGTGCCGTTCACCGAACTGAAGGAAGATGATACTTTTGGTAAGATGATTGCAAAATTTGAACGGTTTCTATAATTTTAATTATGATAGCCAAAACACCTCCACCGCCATATTACGCTGTAGTTTTTACTTCGCTCCGCAGTGATATAGATAATGGTTATTCTTCTATGGCAATGTATATGGAAGAGCTTGCAAGACAACAGCCAGGTTTCCTGGGTGTAGAAAGTTCCCGCGACGAAGAAGTTGGTATTACCGTTTCTTATTGGGATTCTTTAGAGTCAATTAAAGCATGGAAGGCAAACATGCAACACACAGTAGCGCAAGAGCGGGGTAGAGCAGAGTGGTATACAGGGTATAAAACCCGTATTTGCAAAGTAGAACGCGACTATGAATTCTGATTTAGTCTTCGCTCACCGGCAGATTCACCGTCAATGTTGTTGATTGGGCACTAATAGTGTACGGTACACCTCCCTTCACATACTGATTGACCGATGTGTCAAAACCGGTAGCAAACAGGTAGTAATTGCCATTTTTTAAATTGATAATTGTGCCGCTGAGTAAGCTATCGTGGTTAGTGCATGATGCTGAGTCGTCATAAACCCCGCTGGTTGGTGCATCCAGCGTATTATATCTTATAAATACCTTTCCATTGATTATGTTTTTAGCAACGGTATGGTGCTGTGGATAGATGACCAGTGTTGCAGAACCTCCTTTCCCCCCGCCTTCCTTCTTATCTGGTTTGCAGGAGATCGTTAAAAGTAAAAAAGCAAAAAAAAGGTATTTCATGCCTGGAGGATTAGAATGTAATAAGCAAAAAGTAAATCTTAATTGTATCTAAAATTACGGACTGATGTATTTCATTCAAAATTATTAGTGTTAATACTTTCATGTTTCCATATGGCATTATTACACAATACGGAATATTGAATCATGCACTTTGTGGTTTTCACTTTTCACTTCTTACTTATTAGGTCATTTTATTCTAATTTCGCTGGCCTGATAATTTAATCTGTCCTGTAATGTTGAATAGTTTGTTTTTAATGATCGATTTTACTGATCCCGGTACCTGGGTAAGTTTGGTCACGCTTTGTTTTCTGGAGATCGTACTTGGGGTCGATAATATCATTTTCATTTCTATTGTTACCGGTAAGCTGCCTCAAAAAGAACAGGCACGAGCAAGAAATATTGGTATGCTTCTGGCTATGGGGTTCAGGGTATGTCTTTTGCTCGGCATTAATTTGATTATAGCTTTGAAAGACCCTGTGATCACTGTTCCCGATCTCTTCAATAAAGTAAAAGGTCTGCACATAGGTTTGAGTTATAAAGATCTGATTCTTATAGCCGGTGGTATCTTTCTTTTGGTAAAGAGTGTAATGGAGATACATCACAAGATGAACGAAGCGGCTGAAGGCGGTGGCCATAAAAAGAAAAAAGAGGCTAAGAAAAATAGCTTTGGCAGCATACTTATACAGATAGTATTAGTAGATGCGGTATTTTCTTTCGACTCTATCCTCACCGCTGTGGGTCTGGTAGACAATGTAATGATCATGATAATCGCCGTTATTATTTCTATGCTTATCATGATGATGTTCGCAGGTGCGGTAGCAGAGGTTATTAACAAATATCCTACGTTGCAAATGCTGGCATTGTCATTCCTTGTAGTGATAGGCGTGGTACTCATAGCCAGCGGATTTCATGAAGAGGTCAATAAGAGTATTATCTATTCATGCCTTGGTTTTTCGATCATTGTGGAAATGCTCAATATCCGCTTCCGTAAGAAAAGTACAAAAGCAAAAATTGACTAAAAATATAAAAGGCACCACTCCGGTGCCTTTTATATTTCTCGCACAATACTCTTGCGCGAACGATCTAAATAGTTGGGCATGATTACAGTTGCAACGCAGCAGTAAGCATTTGTAGATCCACAGGTTTCTTGAGAATGTTTCTGATATATTTCATGTCTATCTTGTCTTCGAAGAAGCGCTTAAGTATCTCTTCTTTCTCACCACTGGTAACAATGTATATTTCAAGATACCTTTCGGACAGTACGCTATCGCTTTGTATTGCCTTCATAAAACCGTAGGCATCCATTTCAGGCATATATACGTCAAGCAAAATTTTTGATATTTCTTCATCTCCTGTTAAAATATCAAGTCCCAGTTTGCCGTTTGCAGCTGTAAGCGGAGTAAAATTTTTTTGTGAGAGGGAGCGGCTATATACGCTTAATATAAGAGGGTCATCATCTATTATCAGTACTTTCATTGTATTTCGGTGTTGTTTTGTTAGGTACTTGCTTTAGGACTCGCTTTTGCGGCCCTAGACTGCTAATATAATATTCAATCGTCGTATTTACTACTCGTTTGCCTTTAAAATCAGGCATTAATAACAATGATTTTATGCCGACTCTGTTTTTCGTATCCTAGTCCGCTAGTAGCTTCTGGTACAACTCATAATTTTCAGTGTCAAAACATACGAATGTTACTTTATCTATTTCACCGAAATCATTAAGAAATTCGCGAACGGTATGTACCGCTATTACTGCCGCCCTGTCTTTTGGAAATCGATAAACTCCGGTACTGATGTTGGGGAACGCAAGGGTTTTAACTCCGTTTTCTGCAGCAATTTTCAGGCTGTTGATGTATGCGTTTGCAAGTAAGATGTCCTCATTCTTTTTGCCTCCGTTCCATATCGGTCCCACTGTATGAATCACGAATTTAGCTGGTAGTTCACCTCCCGTAGTAATTACT
>CANBQQ010000301.1 GCA_947371715.1 Flavipsychrobacter stenotrophus | reverse complement strand
GAATAAATCTTAACAATAATTTTCCGGTTTACGAAAGTGACTCTTCGATAAACTAAGTAATATTGCAGCATGAACACGATAATGAATATAGCTCCAAAACATATGGCAACAGCATGCAAATGCTGGATGCATACTTATGTGGCGGGGTGATAGTTTTTAATATAACAGAAGAACTTTTCAGAGCCTCCCGCCAAAACGGGAGGCTTTTTTTATGTACCGTTTAAATCAATGAAAACAATGAAACTGATCAACAAGAAGATATGCATGGGCAAGGATATAGGCATACATGGTAACGTGTTTGGCGGCTATATCATGTCGTGGATAGATGAGGCCGGCGCGGCATTTGCCACAGAGTACTGCTGCACACCCAATATGGTAACACTGCGCGTGGGTGAACTGTTGTTTAAGAAGCCACTGAAGGCGGGTAACCACGTAAGGCTGTATGGCGATGTTGATCATCTGGGTAATACTTCTATAAAGATCAATATTGAAGCGCGGAAATTCAACTTGTATAGTGGTGAAGAAACGGTTGTCTGCACTACATCTATAACCTTTGTGAGGATAGATGATGACGGCCAGCCAACACCAATAGGTGAGACCGTAAAGCGCAACTACGAGCGCACCACGGTGTTGGAAGAGATGATGGCATAGCGGGAAATAAAACGGGTTCAGACTTGTGTCTGAACCCGTTTACAAGATTTACTACTCAAGCGTTTTACGCAAATTGCAGATATAGGTCTTGTCATTATCCTTGGCTGAATGGTAGTTATTTTTAAGGCGTGATTTGGAAAGAATTAAAGAACTGATTTACGGCAGCAATGTTTTTCGATCCCGTCATGTACCCCGTCTGCAAAACATACATTCTGTTTTTAACCAGGAAGGTCTCCATTTCCAGCGTTGCGCCTTTATCCTCCATATTCACCCATATGTGTCTTCCCGGATAGTTTTTATAGCTGATCACAGCTTTTTTTGCCACGGTGCCATTCACATTTTGTGCAGCCCCGTTCATTACGCTGGTAAAGAATTCATCGAGTTGTGCTTTACTTGCTCCGGAATTTATAAGGCTATCGGGGTAGTCCATATATACAGACATAAACATCTTCACCTCTCCGGCATCAGTCTCCAACATGGCCACGTTCATAGTGAGTGGCCCAATAGCGGTTGCAACATCGCTGGTCGATTCCTGGGGTTTGGCGGGCATTGTTACTTTATATCTTCCGGCCTTACTTTCAAAACTTACCCATGCCGCCGGTGCGAATGAGCATAGGAACAGGAAGGCCGCGAGTAGGAATAAACTTAATGACTTTTTCATTTTTGAATGATTTAGAATTTACAGTTAATTGCAAGACAAAGTACAAACAATAAGGGTATGCTGTTACTATTTATGCCGATTCAGTAAATTTGTAATGACCACGAAAAATATTTGCGCAGGTGCGGTGATATATATCCTGAACAGCGCACTTACTATTATAAACACTCAATCATGCCCGATAACAACACCATAGCATTTACTGCGGCAGAGCGGGAGCGGCTATTTGAGAAGCTGTACCTGGATATGTTTCCTCGTGTGGCAAGGTATATAAGTAAGCGCGGAGGATCATTTGATGAGGCGAAGGATATTTTTCAGGAGGCTGTGGTTATTTACTACGAGAAGATAACAGGTAGGGGTGTAGGTGTAGTGCAGCATACTGATGCCTACCTTATGGGTATAGCCAGGCATTTGTGGATAAAAGCCTGTAAGGATAAAGCAATGTTGTCAGATGATTGCCGAGATGCTGATGTAGCCGATAACAAAGAGTTAAACGCATCTGAAAGGGTGTTGGGATTTCTTACTGTAGCCGGGCAGAAGTGCATGGAATTGTTGCATGCATTTTACTACGACAAGCAAAACATGAAAGAGGTAGCCACAAATTTTGGCTTCTCGAGTGAGCGGTCGGCAACAGTGCAGAAGTTTAAGTGCCTGGAGAAGGTGAGAGATATTGTAAAACAAAGTTCATTGGTGTATGAGGACTTCCTTGATTGAGTTACAGCAGGTAGAAGATCACCTGTTTGGCAAGGATTCTACCTCCTTGATAGGTTCATCTATTGTGACTGACGTCGATATGGCAGAGCGGGTGATGTGGCAGATGGAAGCCTATGCAATGGTGCATCGTTATGGGCGTAATAAGCTGAAAGGTGAGCTGGAAGCGATACACAATAGGTTGTTTACAGAATCGCGCTACGCACGTTTCAGAAGGCAGGTGATGAGGTTGTTTTGGTGAATGGGCTGTAGCAGTCAAGCCAGGTACATTTTGTGCTACCAAAAACATAGCTAAAATAGTTTGTAAAACGAATACGTCCAATCGTAAGATTGCTTCGTTCCTGCCAATGACAGGGTACAAAAAAATGACACAAAACGAATACGTCCAAACGTAAGATTGCTTCGCGAAGGGCTCGCAATGACCCGCCTCTTTTGCTTTCAGTCATTGGATGATGATTGCTGTGCAAACCGAATAACTCCGCGCAATGATACGCCTTTTTTATTTTTTGTACTTGTATTATGATTGCGTGGTTGACTGATAGCACCTTCCTGCCTGGTTGTCGAGACACGGACAACATGTATGTTGCGGTTAGCAGCATTATTCATACACTGCTGTGTATTTGGCGGCACATTTATTATTCCCGATAATTATCAACTATAAATAATCATGAACAACAACGAGAGAACACTACAAGACAATATAGACCGGAGAATGCTCGGTGAGCGAACGGTATTCTTATGGGGGCAGGTTGATGATGCATCTGCCAAGCATGTGGTGGAAAGGCTGATGTACCTGGATATGGAAGCGCCGGGTAAAGAGATCAAGCTCATCATTAATAGTCCGGGTGGATATGTGACTGCGGGCTTTTCAATTTACGATACCATGATGGCTGTTAGTAGCCCTGTATCTACTATCTGCAGCGGCTTTGCGGCCTCTATGGCGTCTATATTGTTATCGGCAGGGGAGAAGGGCAGGCGGTTTGTATTGAAGCATGCCAGGGTGATGATACACCAGCCCAGCGGTGGAGCCGGTGGTCCCCATGCAGATATAGAAATACAGATAAAGGAGCTGCTAAGAGCTAAAGAACTAGGTGCGCAGATATTGGCCGATAACTGCGGCCAGTCAATAGAGAAGATTATGAAAGACTTTAACCGTGATTACCACATGGATGCCCGGGAAGCGGTAGACTATGGTATTGTTGATGGGATAATAGAGCGGATATAAGCGCGTTAAATTCAAAAGCCACTACATGAAAAAGTAGTGGCTTTTTTTGTTGCTATTACTTTCCTCCTTTCAGATATTCCAGTGCTTTTTCTGAATGCTCATTGCCGCTGAGCATCGCTCTGAATTTATAAACGACCTTGCCGGTAAGGTCTATCACAAATGTTTCTCTGCCGGTAAGTGTCAGTACACTCTTTATGCCGAATGATTCCAGTACTTTGTTGCCTGGGTCGCTGAGTAAGGTGAATGGCAAATTGTGATTGGTTGCAAATGATTTGTGGCTTGCAACAGAACCAGAGTTGATACCAATAACTATGGCTCCGGCTTTTACATAATCCGCGTAGCTATCTCTGAAGGCACATGCTTCTTTCGTGCAAACGCTACTTTCGTCTTTTGGGTAAAAGTAGATGACCATCTTCTGTTTGCCTACGTAGTTACTTATGTTGAAGTCCTTTCCCTCCTGGTCTTTCAGGGTAAATGTGGGGACGTTATCGCCAACCTTAAGCGTATTCTTCTTTTGCGCACATGCAGCAGTGAAGATCAATAGTGAGAGGACGCTTACAGCTAATTTAATGTAGTTGGCCATTTTATTATTAGGTCATTTAAAAGATTCACAAGCCGGTATTATAAAACCAGCTGCTGATACAATAAGGTCAATGTTGTCTCGGGATCGGAGCAGAAGCCGGGGTGCACTTTTGATGATTGAACAACTGTGCTTCGTGTGGCTGTGAGCCAACGGAAGCGCTCTGCTACAGCAAATTCGCCGATGGGGCCGGCCAGCTTGCCGCCCGCACATATTTTTTCAAATGACTGCAGGTAACAACTAACATCGTCAATATCCAGCACAGGCGAAAACGCAGTAAGTCGGTCTCTATCGATATGATAGAGTGCCTTTAAAAATTTCTTTTGCCTGCAATATAGTACCACGCCCACATTTACAAATTCCTCACGCTCTACCTGCGGCACTATGCGGATGACGGCATACTCATATAAGTGCTTGTCTTGCATCGGTAGCGGCTTTTACAAAAGTTTCGGAATGGGCGATGCGGGTATTGAGGAAGGTAGCGTATGCCTGCCTGTGCTCTGCTGCCGTAGTGAATGGTGCATCTATGAGCAACCACTCATCGGGGACCAGTGCAACAATAGCGTTGATGCGCTCGGGAGTGAGGATAGTTTTAAATGCAGTGTCAACTGAAGATAGCTCTGTGGCGTGTTTCAGCAATACATGGTCCTTAGCATAACTGAAGGGTTGAGTTGCTTTCTCTTCCCAGTTTTGCCATGAATGGTGAAAGTACAATGAAGCACCATGATCAATGAGCCAAAGTTCTTTATGCCATAGCAACATGTTGGTGTTGCGAGCGGTACGGTCAACATTTACCAGGAGGCAATCTAGCCACACAATGGCTGATGCAGTGTGGGCGTCTACGGTAGTCACATTGGCATCGAATGTTATAGAGCCTGAAAGGTAATGTACAGCAAGGTTAAGGCCTTCACTGGCTTTCAGCAGGTCTTGGATCTCTTCATCGGGTTCGGTGCGGCCAAAGGCTTCATCGAG
>CANBQQ010000300.1 GCA_947371715.1 Flavipsychrobacter stenotrophus | reverse complement strand
ACATAGAAACATTGGGTTTAGTTTCAAAAGCTGACCCAAAATAAAATTTGAAACGCTCTTTCTCAGGGGGCCGTGGGGCATTCGAACCATCAATTCAAAAGTTATATCATTCCAACGATATTTTCATTTTCATTTCCTACCTTCGTTCAAGTATAGTAAATGATAGTGTGCTATTCCGATTTAAAGTGAAATTGTTTCACCGCTTCTTCACCAAATATTTGCGACCACGCTAAAACATAGTATTCATAGGCCTTCCAGCCAATCCATTCGATTCCTGGCAAGACCACACTTACAAATGCAAAACCATTGTCAGCACTAGCTTTCAATGGTTTTGCATTTTCTGTTTAAACCGAATTTCAGCTTGTGAAACTAAACCCAATGTTTCTATGTGCTTATGACTCACAAACTCCTTGTGTAACACCCCCAACTCCTTGTTTAGCTGCTTTAGATACTCTACCCTATTTTATTAAATAGGTCATCTTTGGATACAGAAAATCATCATTGGATGGTGCCAGTTGTCTGACTATGGGAAAAAGGGGCAAGATTTGACATCAATATTCCTGTTTCACAAGTGGTCTAGTATTTTTTTGCAATAATTAACCCTGTAAGTAATTACCTCACCAATGCTTTGTATATATTTGTTGTTATGAAGGTAGTCATATTTGCAGGAGGCAGGGGTACCCGTATATCCGAAGAATCCTCTCTACGCCCGAAACCTATGATCGAAATAGGCGGCAAACCCATTTTATGGCATATAATGAAGATCTATGCCGCTTATGGCCATACAGAGTTTATTGTATGCCTGGGCTACAAGGCATGGATGATCAAAGAATATTTCGCTAATTATTTCCTGCACAATGCAGATATAACAGTAGATCTGGCCAATAATTCTATAGAGGTACATCGCAACTCTGCCGAGCCATTCAAGATATCGTTGATTGATACCGGCCTCGATACAATGACCGCTGGTCGTCTTAAAAGGGTCTTGCCATTTGTAGGAAACGAAACTTTTATGCTTACCTATGGTGATGGGGTGTGTAATGTGAATCTTGATGATCTGCTTAAGTTCCACAAAGAAAGTGGTAAGATATGCACTATGACCGCCATACAGGCTACCAGCCGCTTTGGTGTTATAGAAATGCAGGAAGATGGCACTATAGATAGCTTTGAAGAAAAACCTGCTGATTCGGGTACCTGGATCAACGGTGGCTTCTTTGTTATAGAGCCTGAGATTGCCAAATACCTCCACGACGACGCAGATGATATTATGTGGGAGCGCCAGCCAATGGATGACCTCGCTGCCGACAAACAGATTGGCGCATTTCGTCATCACGATTTCTGGAAGTGCATGGATACCCTGCGTGATAAAGAAGAATTAGAGAACCTTTGGCAAACTGATCCGATATGGAAAAAGTGGTAACAACCGAATATTTGCGCTCCATTTTTAACGGCAAACGTGTATTCCTTACCGGCCATACCGGCTTTAAAGGATCATGGATGCTGCAGATATTGCACTCATTGGGTGCTCAGGTAAAGGGCTATTCATTAGCTCCTGAAAAATCTGGTGATCTATATAATTTGATCGATGGTGACAGCCTTTGCTATTCCTCAGTTATTGCCGATATATGCGACGACAGCAGGCTAAAGACAGAGATCGTTAGGTTTGAACCTCATTTTATATTCCACTTTGCGGCCCAGCCATTGGTTAGGCGCGGCTACAGTCAGCCTTCATATACTTTTATGGTCAATGCACAGGGTACTGCTCATGTGCTTGATGCAATGCGTAGCCTTGTACCACCGTGTGTTGGTGTGATGATCACTACAGATAAAGTATATGATAATCCTGAACGTGGATTGCCGTTTAAAGAAGATGATAAATTGGGCGGTTACGACCCCTACTCTGCCAGCAAAGCAGCCGCCGAGATAGTAATAGACTCATACCGTCGTTCTTTCTTCAACCCTGCTGATTACTCTAATCATGAGAAATCGATTGCAGCAGCAAGAGCCGGCAATGTAATTGGTGGCGGAGATTTTTCTGACGATCGCATAGTACCGGATATTGTTCGTTCCATATCATTTGGAGAAACTGTGGGCCTGCGTAACCCCCATTCTATCCGTCCATGGCAGCACGTGCTGGAACCATTGGGTGGCTACCTGCTATTGGCAGCTAAAATGAGTGAATCCCCTACCCGCTTCAGCACAGCATATAACATGGGCCCTAATCCGGGGGACATGCTTACGGTAGAAGAACTGACCAAGATATTTATTGAGTGCTATGGTCATGGCAGCTACAAATCTTTTGCTGAAGAAGGTGCGCCACATGAAGCAAAACTCCTGCTGCTTGATAGCAATAAAGTAGCCAGTGACATAGGCTGGGTACCGGCACTTGATGCCCGCACAGCTATACAGTGGACAGCCCAGTGGTATGCGGACAAGACCAGCACTGCCCATCAAAAATGCATGGCACAGATAAAAAGATATTTTGGAGAATAGTAAGTACTCAGCATTTAGCAAGTAGTTAATGGGTTCAATACCATAGACTGATCTCGCTATAATTTGAAGCAATTACACAGCATGGTAGACACTACCTACAATCATTATAGATGATATTTGACGCAACACCCCTTAAAGATGCACTAGTTATTACCTTACCTGCACCTGCAGATAATCGCGGACTGTTTGTAAAAACATTTCACGACACAACTCTGAAAGCCGCCGGTATAGACTTTGATCTGAAGGAGAGCTATTTTTCTATTTCTAAGAAAGATGTCATCAGGGGTATGCATTTCCAGACACCACCCTATCACCATAGTAAGATAGTGTTCTGCCCGCAAGGTGCTATTCTTGATGTGATAGTTGACCTTCGTAAAGAGTCTGCTACGTACGGACAGTTCTTTGCACATGAATTATCTCAAAGAAATCACAAGGCACTCTATATTCCTGAGGGCTTTGCCCACGGGTTCAAAGCCCTCACAGATGATGCCATGACCTATTACCTGGTTTCTTCGGAACACAACAAGGCGCACGACACGGGTATCAGGTTCGATAGTATAGGTATGGATTGGGGAGTAGAGCATCCAATTATGTCCGAAAGAGACCTTTCATTCATAAAACTGGAGGAATTTAAATCTCCCTTTTAACGCCAAGTTTACCACATTTTAAATTTTCGGCAATCGTAAACAACAAATTACTAAGTACTTTTGCCAAAATTTTAAATAATGAAATATTTGGTAAAATTAAGCCTTATCATGACGTTGCTGGTTAGCGCGTTCTCTTCTAAAGGTCAGACAGTAACAGTCACAGCCAATCATGGTGATACCATTTGTGCAGGAACAAACATGTTCTTTCATGCTACAACCACCGATACTTCACTTCGGTTCAGGTGGATGCTTAACAGCACTATTGTAGGCGGTATTGGTCCGAATTATGGCAATAATGCGCTTGTGACCGGCGATACAGTTTTTTGTTACCTTACTAATGCAGCAGGTGATACAGTACTTGATACATCTAACCTGCACATAATGACAGTCAATGCGTCTGTACACCCAAGCATCATTACCGGTGGTGATAGCGTATGCGTAGGTGGTACCCTGGCTCTTTTTGATAGCGTGGCAGGTGGGGTTTGGCATTCTACCAATACAAGTGTATTCACCGTTGATTCACTGACAGGAGTTGTTACAGGTGTTGCCCCGGGTTTTGGTGCAACACGAGTAGTGTATACTATCACAACAGGCAATTGCCCGGATAGCGTAAGATTGAGAATAAGAGTGAATGTACCTGCGGGTCCGCTTATGGGACCTTCTATTGTTTGCAGAGATTCTATGTTCAGGATCAGAGACACCGCACGTGGTGGCATATTTACTGTTTCAGATGCTACTATTGCTGATATCGTATTTCCAAATGGCGGGTTCCAGGCTTACCAGGCTGGAACAGTTTCTATTTACTATGCTGTTAGCAACGCATGCGGATCATTCCTCGATACAATGATGGTTAGCATTGTTAATTGCGATTCTGCAACAAGCATATCTAACACCGCAGTTACTGCTACAGGATTAAATATCTTCCCTAACCCTAATAGCGGTATATTTAGCTTTAATTATACCAACAACGACAACGCATCCGGCCTATTAATGATAACCAATACATTAGGTCAGCAGGTTAAGAAATTTGATGTTGTAGCCAATAAGGAATACAATGTTTCTTCGGGTTTAGGCAAGGGCATTTATTTTATTTCGATAATTACTGTAGATAAGATCATTACCGAGAAATTGTTGATCAACTAATTCCCATCTTTTATTTTCATTCAATAGTGCAGATTATTTTTCTGCACTATTTTTTTTATTCATTTTTAATACATAGATTTGTGATGCATTACAACACAATGCAACAACATGCTATGAATCAGAGCGAATTATTAAAAGGAACACTGGGAACCATTATCCTCCGGCTTCTGGAAAAGAGAGACAGGATGTATGGCTACGAGATAACGCAGATGGTGAAAGAAATGAGCGACGGTGCCATATTGGTAAAAGAAGGTTCGCTCTACCCTGCCCTCCATAAGCTGGAAGCAGAAGGACTGGTAACTGCCGAAGAAGTATTTATTGGTAAGCGGGTACGCAAGTACTATAGCCTTACCCAACCCGGCAAAAGCGCAGCACAAAAATCGGTTGATGAATTATTGGCATTCCTCAACACCATACATAGTTTAGTCACCTCCGAACCGCTTACTACTTATGCAGCAGCTAACTGATGAACAGGTTGATATCATCCTGGAACGTATAAACCTGGATGGTACCATTGATCCCGGCCTGCAGCAGGGATTACTTGA
>CANBQQ010000299.1 GCA_947371715.1 Flavipsychrobacter stenotrophus | reverse complement strand
CAGTATGTGTTCAATTACGATCACTTTTCCTACAATGCCCCGCTTTACCAGAATGAGGTGCAGAAAAAAAGTGCAGGTTCTTTCATTGCCGGCGGCGGTATCTACCATTCTCATGTGCGTGCAGACTCTTCACTCGTTCCCCGCGACATTAATGATTCAGCATTCTTCAACGGGTCCCGTTTCAACATCGCATCGCACATCGGGCTGGGCATCAGTGCCGGCTATGGCTACACCTTTGTTATTCATAAACGATTTTTTGTTACCGCAATGGCCAGTGCCGGTGCCGGACTGGGTTATTCCTACACTTCGGCGCCCGGCGAAGGGAGAACAGGCGCCTTTGGCACCGAATATGACCTGAACCTGAAATGTGCTGCGGGCTACAACTATGGCAAATATTTCGCCGGGGTAAACTATATAAGACTAATCACCACCGCCAACAGCGCCTTCCCCGATACGTGGCAGGAAGTGAACAGGGGCAATTTCAGGGTAATAGTGGCCAAAAGGCTCAAACATCGCCGGTCTTTACTGCCCAAATCAGGGGTAATTAAGGTCGATTAGCCGCAAAACCGATCTCAGTATTTTAGTCCCCATCAGCAAAGAGCTACATGCTTTAGCCACATTGATGTTACCGGTGCTATGATAAGCCACAGAAATCACTACTTTTACATGGTTTTTACCGCTTATTATGAACGACAAACAAAAACGCCCGGTTAGGGTATTGGTAGCTAAAGTGGGTCTTGACGGACATGACAGGGGTGCCAAGGTGATCGCTACCTCCCTCCGCGATGCGGGTATGGAGGTTATATATACAGGTTTGAGGCAAACACCCGAAATGGTAGTGAACGCTGCATTGCAGGAAGATGTTGATGCTATCGGCATCAGCATACTCAGTGGCGCGCACATGACGGTTTTCCCGCGTATCATGAGCCTGATGAAGGAAAAAGGTCTTACAGACATTTTGGTTACCGGCGGCGGTATTATACCTGCCGAAGATATGGCCACGCTCAATGAAATGGGCGTTGGTAAACTATTTGCGCCCGGCGCAAATACAGGAGATGTGAGTGATTACATCTACAAATGGGTAGAAGAAAACAGGAGATAATCAGACAACAATAACACACACTATAAATTACCGATATGTACAGTACAATTCTTACCACTCTTGAAAATGGCATATTTACCATTACCGTAAACCGCCCCGACAAAATGAACGCCCTGAACAAGGACGTAGTTGCGGAGATAGGCCAGGCAATGGAAGAAGTCTATAACAATGCTGAGATCAAGTCTGCAATAATTACAGGTGCAGGTGAAAAAGCATTTGTGGCAGGTGCCGACATTTCTGAATTCACGTCTTTGGCTAAAGATGGCGGCATGGCATTGGCCCGCAGAGGCGCAGAGCTGGTGTTCAACAAAATTGAGAACTGTCCTAAGCCGGTTGTTGCTGCTGTAAATGGCTTTTCATTGGGTGGTGGTTGTGAGCTGGCTATGGCCTGCCATTTCCGCGTAGCCAGTGAGAATGCGAAGTTTGGTCAGCCCGAAGTGAACCTGGGCCTTATTCCGGGTTATGGTGGCACACAACGCCTTACCCAGCTGGTAGGCAAGGGAAAATCTATGGAGCTGATGATGACCGCCGATATGATAGGCGCTGAAGAAGCAAAGGCACTGGGCCTTGTCAACCACGTTGTTCCATTGGCCGACCTACTGACCAAAACCAAAGAAATATTGACTAAAATACAAACAAAAGCACCTTTAGCGATCGGTCACATCATAGCATTGGTGAACCAGGCTGCGAAGTGCGACCCGGCAGGTTTTGATAATGAGATCGAAGCTTTTGGCGATTGCTTTGATTCTGAAGACAAGAAAGAAGGCACAGCGGCATTTCTTGAAAAAAGAAAACCAGTGTTTAAAGGAAAATAATTTATATCTTCAACCTTCAAAAATTAACATACATGCGGGCAAGGTCTATCCGTAATCTCTTCATATTGATCATAGCTGCGTGCTCCTCGGCTACCTCTTCCTACGCGCAAGACGCGTCAAGAATATTCATTGAGCCCGATGGTTGGTCTATTGGCACCAATATTGGCCTTACAGACCTTTGGGGCGATGTTGGCACCAAGGTGTTCCTGGATCATTATACCAACAGTAAATACTTTGACAAGGTTGCTGCTATGGGCGGTATGTTTGGCCGTTATACCATTCACCCATGCCTGGGCTTGAAGTTTGGTGTTAACTATGGCGTATTATATGCTACAGACGAGTGGAACTATGACAAAGCACAATTCGCGTTGACACAGGGTTCAGACTACTACCAGCGTTATGCACGTCAGCAGAGAGCAAGAGCAAGTATTTTTGAAGGTAACTTCATGGTAGAATTTACACCAATGCGCTTTAATCCTGAAAAAGAAAGAGCTAATAAAAGAGGCCAGCTGGTATTAGGGTTAGGTATAGGTTATTTCCACTTTACACCACAAAACACAGTAGCATTAGGGAATAAGTTCATCAACATATATGACCTGCATATTGAAGGTGATGGCTTCGGCCCGGGCTTCCCGCCATCTTATTCTCTATGGCAGTTTTGTGTACCTATGAGCATTACTTACCGCTGGGATATTGGTAAGCACCTTAACCTTGGTTTCGAATTCATGTACCGCAAAACATTCACCGACTATCTTGATGGCGTAAGCGGTAAATACATAGATCCTGCAGAATACAAGAAACACCTTTCTGCCGGTGAAGCTGCAACTGCTACCCTTATACAGGATAAGGAATTTTACAACCACCTGGGCCAGCCAAACGTAGCAGGCAACCTGAGAGGTAACGCAGGCAATAATGACGCCTACTCTTCATTCAGCGTAACCCTTTATTACAAGTTATTGGCTCGCGAAGGAAAATGGTGGACCAGATTTTAATAATCCGATCTCATTCATATAAAAAAGCAGCAACTTCCGTTGCTGCTTTTTTATAGGGACAGCTACGATGAGCAAAGCAATATGTTCATCACTGTCTATTATCATACAAATGTCTTTTTCCCGTTTCCGCAAACCGTTTTTCCCGATTTGTGAAGTGCTATGGATTGATTCGGGTGTTTCTTTGCACCCATTTTCAGACTATATGCGCAAAATTCTACTGTTCTCTACTCTTGCTTTATTGGCTACAGGCCATGTTTCAGCACAAACTACTGACCTTTCTAAGAAGATCACTCCACAGCAAACCCCTGCCCAACAGCTGATAGCCAGCACTGGCGAGGATTCCCTTAACTCATATGGCGCAGGCCACTCTCGTACCGTCATTTCCGGTTATGGCGAAGTTCATTACCAGAGAGATTTTAATGCGAAGACCGCAGAAGCATCATTGAAAAGGGCGGTACTTTTTGTAGGTCACCAGTTCACGGGTAAGATCGCTTTCTTCTCTGAACTGGAAGTAGAAGATGCAAAAGTAGAAGGTGGCGGTGTGGCCGGTGAAGTATCTATGGAGCAGGCATACCTCAAATTCAGCCTTAACCCACGTCAATATATTACCGCAGGTCTTATACTACCAAGAATAGGCATAGTAAACGAAAATCACCTGCCTATCAACTTTAACGGTGTTGAACGCCCATTGGTAGAGCAGTTGGTTATTCCTTCTACATGGAGAGAAATTGGTGTAGGTTTCTATGGCCAGTCTACCGCATTGCCATTTACCTATTGCGCACAAATACTTAATGGGCTGAACAATGCCAACTTTGAACATGGCACCGGTTTTAAAGGTGCGATGTCTGAAGGACAACAGGCAGGTGCCAACAGTCTTGCGTTCACAGCAGCAGTACAGTATTTCGTAGGCAACTGGAAGTTCCAGCTGTCGGGTTATGTAGGTGGTACAACCACACTAAGGCCGGGAGCGGCTGACAGCCTTGAGCTACAGTCTGGCTTCTTTGGAGCACCAATGTACCTTGGCGAGGCTGATGTGCAGTACAACAACAAGGGTATTACATTCAAGGCTTTGGGTACTATGGTGTCTCTGCCTGAAGCAGCTAGCATTAACCGCGCTTATGACCACAACCTGGCATCGAGCATGTATGGTGCTTATGCAGAACTGGGTTACAACCTGCTGCAGACAGCTAAAAGCGCTAAATGGCAGAGCAAACAGCTGAATGTATTTGCCCGTTATGAGACCATAGATCTGAACGCATCTTTGCCGCAGTATGCTATTACGGATGGCACTTTAAAGCAATCGCACCTCATAGCCGGCCTGGGCTTCTTCCCTATACCGCACGTGGTTGTAAAGGCCGATGTGCGCCTGTTGAATACCGGTGACCAGAACCCGGCTTTGGTACTTAACCCCAATCCTAACGCTATAGCATATAAAAACAACAATACCTTCCTGAACCTTTGTTTGGGCTATTCATTCTAATATGGACAGAAAAGAGTTTATAAAGAAAACGTGTACAGGAGCTTGTGTAGCACTCGGATCTGGCTTTATTATGAGCTCAATTCTGGCGGCTTGTAAAACACCTTTGGGGGTTATAAAAACAGGCGCTACGGATAACAACGTCATCATTCCACTGGCGGAGTTTGCGCAGGCAGATTATAAGTTGGTGCGCGTGAACAACTATAACTATGACCTGGCCGTGCAAAAGAACCCCGACGGCACCTTTAAGGTATTGGTATTGAAGTGTACCCACGCCAGCCAGCCACTTACAAAAACGGGAAACTCTTATTACTGCACGCTGCACGGCAGCCAGTTTAGCAAGACCGGTGTGGTTATGAAAGGTCCTGCCGAAAAAAACATGATAGAATTACCAACGCATATCTCTAATAACAATCTCACCATAAAACTGAATACCAATATATGAAACGTTCAT
>CANBQQ010000298.1 GCA_947371715.1 Flavipsychrobacter stenotrophus | reverse complement strand
TCGAAAAGCCTTACTGTAGTCGCTTCTGTAATATCGCAGCTGTTGGCTTTGGAAGCTACACGGTCTACTATATTGATAGGTGTAGGCGGCGGCGTGATCACTGATATTACAGGCTTTGTCGCTTCTATTTACATGCGGGGAATCGCTTTTGGATTTGTCCCAACCACCATATTGGGCATGACAGATGCTGCTATTGGTGGTAAAAACGGGGTAAATATTGATGAGGTATTCAAGAATATTGCAGGTACGATACAGCAACCTGCCTTTATACTTTATGACACCTCACTGTTACAGACACTACCACTAAAGGGGTGGAGCAACGGATTTGCAGAGGTGATCAAGTACGCATGCTTGTTCGATGCACCCTTGTTTGAAGAGTTACAGCAACATGATCTAAACTACTACATGACCGACAGTAAGGCTCTTTCCAGCCTGATAGTTCGTTGTGCAGAGTGGAAGAACAAAGTGGTGGCTGCCGACGAGCATGAAAAAGGTGATCGTAAACTGCTCAACTTCGGACATACTGCAGCGCATGCTATTGAGAATCTCTATCATATTCATCATGGCGAAGCTGTGGCTATAGGGATGGTCATTGCCGCTACCCTATCTGAACAGGTTACGGGCTTAGATCCAAAAACCACCGGCGCATTAAAGGAACTGCTTACCAGATACGGGCTGCCAACTGCAATGGCCATCGACTCGCCGGAGGCAATGAAGTTGCTGAAAATGGACAAGAAACGCAAACAAAATACAATTGACTATATTTTACTGAAAGCACCCGGAACGGCGGTAATAATACCCCTGCCTTTTGATATGATTGAAAAAGCAATAACAAAATGCTCGCTATAGTATACCCGGGTAAAATATCAGGGAAAGTGTCTGCTCCGCCATCAAAGAGCCTGACCCAGCGCGCTTATGCCGCAGCATTATTGCATAGGGGCACTACCATCATACATAATGCAGGCGAAAGCGATGACGAACAAGCCGCATTAAATATGGCACTTGCACTGGGTGCTGAAATAGTGGAAAGAACTGTTGAGCGCATTATTTTAAAGAGCAGCGGAATAAACCCTGCACATGAAATAGTTAACTGTGGTGAGAGCGGACTGGCAGCCAGGTTGTTTACCCCAATTGCCGCATTATCAGATAAAGAGTTGACCATAACCGGCGCGGGTAGTCTAACCGCCAGGCGGATGCATGGATTTGAAGAGACGCTAACGGCATTAGGCATCGTCATTAGTAATTTCTCGGGCAATCTACCCATTACAGTTAAGGGGCCTATACATCCCCGACCGATAAGCATAGATGCTGGTGCGGGTTCGCAGTTCTTAAGTGGTTTGCTTTTTGCACTAAGTTATGCAGCAACTGAGCCAATTGTAATAAAGGTGGAAAGCCTGAGTAGCAGACCATACATAGATCTTACACTGGATGTATTGAAACAATTTGGCAGGGTTGTAACGCATAATAACTACAAGGAATTTTATATAGATCCGGCTCAGTTTTCCCATACCGAAACCGTGGAGATAAATATTGAAGGTGACTGGAGCGGTGCAGCCAATCTATTGGTAGCAGGTGCAATAGCCGGATCGGTAACTGTTAGTAATCTGAACATTCACTCGCGCCAGGCAGATAGGTCTATCATGGATGTACTACAAGATGCAGGGGCTTTGATCAGTATTGATGGTAACGAAGTATCAATAGCAGCTACAAAGCTGACTGGTTTTGATTTCGACGCAACACATTCCCCCGACCTGTTCCCGATCTTATCTGTATTGGCTTCGTGCTGCATGGGCGATAGCACCATAACCGGCGTTCACAGGCTGTTTAACAAAGAGAGCAACCGGGCCGAAAGTATATCTGAACTATTACAAAGCTTTAATGTGCCGTTTTCTATAGAAGATGATGTGTTGTGTATAGAGGGTGTGCAGCAGTTGCAGGGAACCATTATTGACTCTTACAACGATCATAGAATTGCTATGGCCGGGGCTATAGGTGCATTGTGTGCCAATGGTCCTGTAGATATTTCAGAGGCCGGATCGGTAAATAAATCATACCCTCATTTCTTTAACCATCTATCTTTGTGCGGGGTTAAAGTGGAAATAAAAGATAATTAATAATGAACAGTTTCGGCACGCTATTCCGTATCAGCATATTTGGTGAATCTCATGGTAAATGGGTGGGTGTTACAATTGATGGTTGCCCTGCGGGAATTGCCCTTAGTGAAACGGATCTGCTGCCCGACCTGGAGCGTAGAAAAGCCGGAGCTGTAGGCACCACACCAAGGAAGGAAGACGACTTACCTACTTTTGCCAGTGGCGTATTTAACGGCCGTACAACTGGTGCACCATTGACCATCATTTTTGAGAATAATAACACACGCTCTGGCGACTATGAGGCGTTGAGGGCTACTCCGCGCCCCGGACATGCCGACTTTGTACTGGATAAGAAGTTTAGTGGGTATAATGATTATCGCGGCGGCGGCCATTCATCGGGTCGATTAACGGTGGCTTTGGTGGCTGCGGGCGTGGTGGCGAAGAAGGTAATTAGTAACATAACAGTGCAGGCGCAATTAATTGAAGCAGGTGGTAATGCTGATATTGATGCGGCAATAAATAAAGCGGTTGAGAAACAGGATAGTATAGGTGGCATAGTAGAATGTAGGGCCAATGGCATACATGTAGGGCTGGGCGAACCTTTCTTTGATTCTATTGAGTCGGTTATTAGCCATGCAATATTTGCTATTCCCGCTATAAAGGGTATAGAATTTGGTAGTGGGTTTGCTGCAGCAAAGATGACCGGCAGTGCGCACAATGATGCCATTGTAGACAAACAAGGCTCAACCCTTTCTAATAACGCCGGGGGAATAAACGGCGGCATAACCAACGGTAATGAACTCGTTTTCAGGGTGGCAGTAAAGCCCACCAGCAGTACGCCGAAGGAACAACAAACCTGGAATAACAATACAGGAGCCGTTGAAGCATTTACCGTTAAAGGCCGTCATGACCTGTGCATAGCCCTGCGGGTGCCTGTGGTAGTGGAAGCGGTAACGGCAATAGTGCTGGCCGATATAGTACTCCGGGCAAAGAACTAACGATACAAATAGACAATACTGCATATATCAATAACAGTTAAATATAATCTAAAAAAGACCTTATTTGCCTTTATTATAGCATCTTCATCAACTTACGCTGTAACTTGCCGACAATAAGGAAAATCATATTAATCTAAGGAATGGAACAAACTATTGTACTCTTACTATCTGCAACTCTGAATTTGTTTGGCTTTGGCCAGCGTCATGCTGTACGATCGCAACATACCATTAACCCTATTGCAGCAAAAACTACTGCAGTTGGCGATACGCTGTCACTTACTAATATCAATGCATCTGATACGTTGACTATCTATTCTTACGGTGCGGACAGCGGGTATGTAACAGGTCCAAACGTATATGGCGACAGGGGTTTCGCAGAGCGCTACGATATAAACGGGCATGATAGTTCAGTTAAGATCATCGGCGTTATGTCGCACTTTGGTGGTCGCGTTAGTGCTTCCTCTACGCAGACAGTCAACTTCAAGATCTGGGGATTAGGTCCGCAGATAGCTATTACAGCTTCTTTGGCGTACAACAATTTTCCGCTTACCGGCTTAGATACTGTTACTGTTCCCGTTACCCAATTGGGTATTGGTACTACCGTAGATACAGTAAAGTCGTTCTTCTTCACCCGCCCTACCGATACTATTCAAGGTGCATTCTTTGTAGGCTATGACATGAACTACAGCTTCAGCACAATGACTGATACCTTTGGATTGTACAGCACTAAGAATGGCGCACGCACAGGTCCATGGTATGAAATTAAAACGAACATCGACGACTTTACCAACGATACTACGTATGATACTGTGATCAATGTACAGAACGCTACCCTTTGGTCTGATAATAACTGGCACGAGAATTTCACCCAGAATGACTCTATAAAGAACAACCTGGCAATCTACCCTATTGTTATCATAGGCCAGCCAACCGGCATCAACAGCATTACCCGTAATAACCTTACTTTCTTCGGCAATTATCCTAATCCTGCAAATGACCATACAAACATTAGGTTCTCACTAAGCAAAAATGCCGATGTGACGCTCACTGTTATGGATATGCAGGGACGGACCATAAAGAGCCAGCAATATAAAGCACAAGGTATTGGCGAGCATATAGTTGATCTGTCAACCGCAGAACTTATCTCTGGCACCTACATTTACTCGATCATCACATCCAACGGCGATGCAATTGCCAGCCAGATGAGTGTAATAAAGTAATTGAGGCTGTATTAAAATTTTGATAGAGGGCATCCATATGGATGCCTTTTGTTATTTTGACTGATCTTTGGGGGATATAGTACGAGGTAAATTTCGGATACAGTGAAAGTGGCAATTTTTTCTTGTTTACGGAAGTTTTAGAGCGATAGTATTGGCTGTAATGGTTTATAGGTATGGGTTTGAAGGATTTTTAACAAATTTCATAAAACTTCCACGTTCTTCCACTTTTTTCATGGTCCTTACGCTTTTTGCAGGGCTGAAGATTTTCAGCCCCTACGTGAATCGTCTCTAAATAGGTTCACATGTTGGTTCTTTGCTCAGTCGCTTTTGAGACGCAATCCTTCGATAAAAACTCAGGATGACATTGCGTCTCTAAAAAGTGGCACTACGAACACACAGTTTTTGTATGTTTTGAAAAGTGGCAGATTTTCGTAAAAGTGGCAGTTTTGTTATGGCTGTTGGGGCTAAAGTGCTTTGTGGGTTTGGGTTTCAGCGGATTTTAACAAACTGCTACTTTCTGCCACTTTCTGCCACTTATTGC
>CANBQQ010000297.1 GCA_947371715.1 Flavipsychrobacter stenotrophus | reverse complement strand
GGATTGTTTTTATCAACCGGCAAACTGGGGTTTACACATCTGCCACAATTCAGATCGGTATTGCTGCCTGTATTTGCGTTGATCGTACTTATGGAAATGGCTCATCTATTGAAGATAAAGTATGATCTGCAGAATACATTTAGTCAACGTCCTGCAGCCATAAGATGGACCTTATATTTTACCGGACTCATACTTCTTACCTTCTTTGGCGTATATGATAACAGACAATTTATATACTTTCAATTTTAACCCGGAACAATGAAGAAGTTATTTCTAAAACTACTGCTGATCTCATCGCCCATACTGGCGGTGCTGCTGCTATACGTTTGGAAAGACCCATTTAAGGTGCTGTATCATTATGATGCCTATTATAAAAAAGATGATTCATCGGTTGTATTTGATTACAACAGTGATTTTGTTACGACCCGTACACTCATCAATAATTTCAGCAAGTACCAATACGATTCCTATATAATGGGCGGATCTAGATCGGGGTATTTTGAAATGAAAGATTGGGAAGCGCATATACTCGATACCAATACCTACCACTTTAATGCCATATTTGAGTCGCTATACGGCGTAGAGAAGAAACTACAGTTTCTGGACAAACAAGGGAAGCCGATCAAGAACCTGCTTTTAGTAATTGACGCAAAGTTGCTTTCGAAAGTCGGCAATGACCCCAGATATACGGTTACCAAAGATCCGATCACATCGGGAGAGAGTGCCATTCGTTTTCAGCTGAACTATGTGAAAGGTTTTTTCAATTATAAATTTCTTTATTCTTACTGCGACTGGCTAGCGACAGGCAAGGTAAAAAAGTACATGCGCCAACAACAACTACTCTATCGCACCTATATTAAATACGATGTAAAACGAAATGAAACTATACAGGTCTATGCCAATGAAAAAATAATATATGGCAAGAAAGATTATTACCTGGTGAACAAAGACATGTTTTATAGGCGGGATACCATACAGCAATATGGACAACCTGTGATAGGAGATACCCAAATGGTAATGCTGCGCAACATTAAAGCAATACTGAACAAGAAAGGCACTAATTACAAAATAGTTATCAGTCCGCTATATAACCAGATAAAGCTTGCGCCAATGGACCTTAAGAAACTACAAGATATATTTGGAGCAGGTAGTGTTTATGATTTTGCTGGGATCAATAACATTACGAATGACGTTCATAATTATTATGAGATCTACCATTATCGCCCGCAAGCGGCGAAACAAATGATGGATTCGATATATGCGCGATAAATGTATGCAAACCGTTAAAGTGTGAGGGTATATGTGCCTGTGCAAGGGCAATTTTCTCATTAGTATCTTCAATTTTTAATAAGTTTGCACCATGAAAAGCAATTGGACTAAATTTTTACCTATCCTATTCGGGGTTTTGCTTTTTTTTGGTTGTGTAGACCCCACAAAATCGCTGGTAACTAACCCTTTCTTTAACAGCGATCCTGCACTCAAAGAGATCACGCTATCTATCAGTAAAAGTCCCAAGGATCCCGGTCTTTATTACAGCCGGGGAAAGATGCTTGTAAAGCTGAAACAAGACACCCTTGCGCTGAATGATTTTAAGATGGCATCTTCACTGGACACTAATAATGCGGTGTATTATAGTGCGGTAGGTGACCTGCTGTTTGAGAACAAGGATCTGGACGGATCGGTAGAATGGTTGCAAAAAGCAATTACCAAAAACCCTGCAGACCCAAAGGCCCGCCTGAAGATAGCCAAGCTATTCCTCTATATAAAGGACTATACCAAGGCTATAGAGCAGGTGAATATTGTGTTACGTAAAGATATTTATAATCCCGAAGCTTACTTTCTAAAGGGGATGGTGTATCAGGACAGTAAGGATACAGCCAAAGCGATCTCTGCATTCTTGACGACCCTGGAGGTAGCACCCGACTATAAGGAAGCTATTATACAATTGGGGCTGTTATACAGTGCTAAAAACGACCCGTTGGCAGTAAAATATCTGGAAACTGCCTATAAGATGGACAGTTCTGATGTATTCCCCATGTATGCGCGTGGCGTGTATCTGCAAAACCACAACCTATATGACAGCGCCAAGACTATCTTCAGAAAGTGTATCATCAAGAATACGCACTTTATTGATGCCTACTTTAATATGGGTTATATACTCATGCAGCAGGACTCTATAGCCAAGTCATTCAGCTTTTATGACATAGCAGTGAAGTTGCAACCAGATAATCCGACGGCATACTATGACCGTGGTGTGTGCAATGAAATGATGAACAAGATGCCTGATGCGATCAACGACTATAGAATAGCTGTGAAGCTGGACACAGGGTATAAAAGCCCGAAAGCGGCGTTGGCAAGGTTGAAGGTGAAGATGTAGGTTTGATGAGTCTCAAGATGACAGAAAACGAATACGTCCTTGCGTAAGATTGCTTCGTTCCTCGCAATGACAGAGTTCAGATAGCGACCCAAAACGAATACGTCCAAATGTAAGATTGCTTCGCGAAGGGCTCGCAATGACCCGCCTCTTTTGCTTTCTGTCATTGGATGATGATTGCAGTGCAAACCGAATAACCCCTCGCAATGACCCGCTTTTTTGTGGTGATTTGCTTTTGATATGTTGCAATCATAATACAAGTAGTAAACAAACAAAAACAACAATACCAATGGCATTAATAGCCCCTTCTATTTTATCGGCTAACTTCCTTAACCTGGAAGCAGATATCAACATGATCAACAACAGCGAGGCTGACTGGTTTCACCTGGATGTGATGGATGGTCGCTTTGTGCCTAATATTACCTTTGGTATGCCTGTGATAGCGGCTATGAAGGCCAAGGCAAAAAAGACATTTGATGTGCACCTGATGATCGTAGAACCTGAAAAATATATTGAGGGTTTTGCGAAGGCGGGAGCCGATGTACTGAGCGTTCATTATGAAGCATCGACTCACCTGCACCGCAACCTGCAGATCATTAAGGCTAATGGCATGAAGGCAGGTGTGGCTATGAATCCGCACACGCCAATTGAATTGCTCGCAGACCTGATAGAAGACATAGATGTGGTTTGCCTGATGAGTGTGAACCCGGGCTTTGGCGGGCAGAAATTCATAGAGCGGACTTACCACAAGATCCGCACGCTGAAACAAATGATAGTAGAACGCGGCGCCAGCACCCTAATAGAAATAGATGGCGGTGTGACACTGCAGAACGCAGGCCTGCTGATAAAGGACGGTGCCGATGTGCTGGTAGCAGGAAATACCGTATTTTCATCTCCCGATCCGGCAGATACGATCAAAAAGTTGAAAGAGATAGGGAAATAAAATCAGTTCCGGTACGTTTAGGAAACTAGTATGCAGTTAAGGCGGTTAGGTTTATTATTGGTGGTCATGATGTTATCTGTATGCGCGCGGGCGCAGCAGGCCGTTGTGGATGGTATTATCAAAAATGATTCGGGTAAAGTAATTGAGGGTGTGGGGGTCATTGACTCTGCGACGCAGTACAGTGTGCGATCTAACACCAAAGGCTATTACATGCTGGATGTACCGCCAGGCAAATCTGTAACCATATTTTATTACTTGCCGGGATATTTTTTGCAGAAAAGAACAGTAACTCTAAACAGCGGAGAAATACGAAATGTAAACATAAGACTGCGTGCCCGCGAAAATGTATTGAAGGAAGGTGTGGTAAGAGATAAACAACAGCGCAACAGGGCGGGTGATGTACATATAGAATTACAGAAAGTAAACTTCTTACCCGATGTATCGGGCGGTGTAGAGGGGTTACTGAAATTGATGGTAGGTAGCCATAATGAGCTTACCTCTCAGTATAGTGTACGCGGCGGAAACTTTGATGAGAACCTGGTATATGTAAATGATTTTGAGATCTACAGGCCATTCCTGGTAAGGCAGGGGCAGCAGGAAGGACTGAGCTTTGTGAATAGTGACCTAGTCTCTAATCTTACGTTTTCTGTAGGAGGTTTCCAGTCGAAATATGGTGATAAGATGAGTAGCGTGCTGGATGTACAGTACAAGCGCCCCACGCAGTTCTCAGGATCTGTAATGGCCAGCCTTTTGGGCGCGAACCTGCACCTGGAAGGCATTTCGAAGAACAAGAAATTTACCTACCTGTTTGGGGCAAGACAAAAGAGTAACCAATATGTATTGCAGTCTCAACCAACAAAGGGTATCTATAATCCTTCGTTTACAGACGTACAAACGTTGCTGAATTACCGCATCAATAATACATGGGAAGTAGAGGCAATAGGCAACTATGCCCGCAACAGGTTTACCTTCTTCCCTGAGTCGCAGGTGTCGAGCTTTGGTGTACTGAACCAGGCATACCAGTTGGATGTATTCTATAATGGTGGTGAGTTTGACCAGTTCGATAGCCGCTTTGGAGGTGTATCTGCCAGCTATCACCCAGATTCATCAAAGCTCAGACTTAAGTTTTTGGCATCGGCATTCCAGACAAAAGAATATGAGACCTATGATATAGGCGGAGAGTACTTGTTTGGCGAACTGCAGACGGACCAGAGTAAGAAAGACTTCGGGCAGATAAAGACCTATTTAGGAACGGGATACATACAGAACTTTGCCCGTAACTACCTGCAGGTAGGTGTGGCAGATGTGGGTATGCGAGGATCTTATGATGCTAAGAAGAATTTCATACAGTTTGGTGCCAATGTAACAACTACTAACATCAGCGATAACCTGCATGAATGGCAGAGAAGGGATTCGGCGAGATTTAATCAGCCCTATAACCCTAATGAGCTGGTGATGGCCTACTTCTATAATTCATCTGCAGATTTTAATTACACCCGTATCAGTGCATTTGTGCAGGATAACATCAGTTTTGATTCT
>CANBQQ010000296.1 GCA_947371715.1 Flavipsychrobacter stenotrophus | reverse complement strand
GGATAGAAGACAACCGCCACCTGCTGAAGCCACCAGTTG
This sequence comes from Flavipsychrobacter stenotrophus, assembly GCA_947371715.1. Lineage (GTDB taxonomy): Bacteria > Bacteroidota > Bacteroidia > Chitinophagales > Chitinophagaceae > Flavipsychrobacter > Flavipsychrobacter stenotropha_C. The sequence goes on along the minus strand of CANBQQ010000296.1, from coordinate 4,817 downwards.
GCAATCAGAATGTGTATAAAGAAGCGGGAGATTTTATTGTAATGATCGTTGGCGGACCAAACAGCCGTAAAGACTTTCATTTCAATAATAGCGAAGAGCTTTTTTATCAGCTGGAAGGCGATGTTGCCGTTCGCATAGTTGAAGATGGCAAAATAGTGACTGTACCGATCAAGCAGGGAGACATGTTCTTACTGCCGGGCAAAGTGCCGCACAACCCACAGCGCGGGCCGGGTACAATAGGCCTGGTAATTGAGAAGAAGCGAGATGCAAACGAAGTAGACGGCTTCATGTGGTTTTGCGAAAACTGTAGCGAGAAACTCTACGAAGAATTCATGAATGTATCTGATATAGTGAAACAACTGCCACCTGTTATGGAAGCTTTTTATGCCGACGAGCACAAACGCACCTGCAAAAAATGCGGTACAATCATGGAACCTCCCGTACTACTCAAATAATCGAAAAGTAAAACAATATTTAAAAGATCGCCCCATTTGGCGGTCTTTTTAGTTTAATGATATTAACTGAAAGGCTATTACCCTATCAATTTGTACTGATTCATAACCCTCTTATGACAGAAGAATGAGATTTTATTGGTATTTTTGTTGATATAAGCCATATTTTTAAATTGTCCTTATGACTAATACCCGATATACACTAGCTGGTCTTATCCTATTGATAATACTTTCCATACCCGCCGGTGGCCAGATAATTCGAACCATAGCGGGCACCGGTGTGTACAGCAGTGCATTCGTAGGAGATGGGGGACAAGCGAAAATTGCGGGTTTAGGCTGCCCACATTCCGTCTTGGTGGATACAAGTGGCATATTGTATTACACAGATAATGCTAATCATGTAGTTAAAAAAATTACCCGCAACGGCATTATTACCACCATTTGCGGAAACGGAGTACCAGTTTATGGCGGCGATGGCGGACCGGCCACTGCAGCATCCATAGCAGCACCGACAGCTATTATCAAAGACCCGGCAGGAAACCTAATCATTGGCGACGCAGGCAATAAAGTAGTTAGAATGATAAACTCAGCAGGTATCATTTCCACAATAGCTGGTACACATGCTTTTGTACCTGTTGGGGGAGATGGAGGGCCGGCTACAGATGCGGGCCTTGGTTCTGTGAGTGGTCTTGCATATGATGCAGCAGGGAATCTATACATTGCAGATGGCAATACGAGAGTAAGGAAGGTGAATACAGCCGGCATCATCTCTACTGTAGCTGGCAACGGTGCGTTAGGTAATGCCGGTAACGGAGGTCCTGCTACAGCCGCATCCTTCGACGGTTTATCAGATATTGCATTTGATGCAGCAGGGAACATGTACATTGCTGAAAAAAACAGTTTTACTGTACGGAAAGTTAATCTAGCAGGAATTATTACTGCCTTCGCAGGTCTTGGGCCAGCTTCTCCCGGCTCTACCGGCGATGGCGGCCCCGCCTCATCAGCAAGGCTAAATGGCACCTCCGGGCTTAGGTTTGACACTGCAGGCAATCTCTATCTGGTAGAACAAAATGTAAACAAAATAAGAAGGATCAACACTGCAGGTATTATCTCTACTTATGCCGGAAGTATAAGCGCAGGATTTGCAGGCGATGGTGGTCCGGCAACCACTGCACGTTTTAATATTCCTTCACAGATCTGTTTTGATAAACGCGGCAACATGTATATTGCCGACAAGGGCGTGCAAGGTCCGAGCGGCGCACCCTGGGGACACCGCATACGGCAGATATACAAAGTCGACACGTTTCACATCAGTGTAGCGCCAAGCCCCGTGCTTTGTGGTAATACCGCCGCTACTTTTACAGCACACCCTACGCAAGCTTATTATACTTACGTGTACAAGTGGTTTGTAAATAACCTGCCAGTGGGCACTAACTCGCCTATATACGCCTCTACAACAGTTCACAACCAGGATACTGTGATCTGTAATATTGTTGATACCGCCAATGGTGGCATGTTGCTGGCAAAATCAGATACTATTATCATGACCGTGCTGCCACCGATTTTGCCTTTGGTACATGTAACCCACACTGGCGATACCATCTGCGCGGGATTGACCATGACGTTTTCTGCCACAGCTACTAATGGCGGAACTGCCCCTGTTTTCAAATGGTATGTAAATGGTGTGTACATGTGGACGGGGTCGATGTTTGCCTATATACCGGTAACAGGTGATTTCGTCACCTGCATTCTGACCAGCAACGACCCATGCGCATTCCCGGTCACATCCCAAGTAGATATACCGCTTACGGTAATCCCCAGCTTCAGGCCATACATACATATTCATGCGGACCCCGACACTGTTGTAGCCTACTGGAGCCAGATCATCACATTGTTCAGCAACCTTACTTATAGTGGCACGGCACCTACATTCCAGTGGTACAATAACCACGGCCCTATCGTGGGCGCTACCAACAACTTCTACCAACAGGAAATGTACGGTCCCGATACATTCTATTGTATCATGCACAGCAACGGTTACTGCGCAGTACCCGATTTTGACACCAGCAACATCATCTACATCAGCACCGGGAAACTGGCTGTAGAAGACCTGGCAACGCAATCTGCCAGCTTTACGATTTACCCTAACCCTAACAACGGTCATTTCACATTAAAGGGCATTATCCATGACGGATACGCTGGCAGCGTAAGTGTTGACGTGAAAAATATTCTCGGCCAATCTGTGTATAGAAGTACCATCAACCACACAGGCAAGGCAATTGAGCAATCCATTGATATGGGGAACGATCTTCCACCCGGCATGTATTACCTGATGACGGTAGATAGTCATGGTAATAGAGTGATCCCGTTTGTAGTCAGGTAGTCCTTCTCCATTTATCTTAATCAGCTTATAATTTTCATTAGATCCTGCCAACCGGCGGGATCTATAATTTCATACAGCCACATCACCATCAACTACCAAATACTATCAGTCAAACTCGCAGTCAAGGGAACTATCTACTAAGTACTCACTACTATCCACTAAAGATTATCTTTGCCCCGTGCTGAGTACAATAGTTTTCTGGGCGTTCGTAGGATGGGCTGTAATACAGGTAATGTATGCGGCCTTCTTATTCCTGCGTTTCTTCAGGTTGCCAGCACACAATGACACTATTGAAGCGGCTAAAATGCAGGGCGTAAGTATAGTCATCTGCGCAAAAAACGAAGCAGAGAACCTGCGCAAACATTTACCCGGCATCCTTACTCAAAACTATTCTAATAACAATGCAATAAGCTACGAAGTGATCGTAGTGAATGATTGCTCTGATGATGCCACGCATGAGGTATTGGCCGATCTTCAAAAGCAATACGCGCACCTGCGCGAGGTGATCATAATACCCGATACACAGCGAACAGTGGTTGGTAAGAAGTTCGCATTGAGTACCGGTGTTAGTAATGCCACGCATAACTGGATACTATTGACCGATGCAGATTGCGAACCCGCTTCAGATAGCTGGCTTGCACGCATGGTTGCTCCATTGGCGCATGGAAAAGAAATTGTTGCAGGGTACGCAGCACATAAGCCTGGTCCTGGCATGCTTAATAAGTTCATTCGCTGGGAGACCACCCACACCTTTCTGCAACTCTCTACCTATGCCATGATAGGCAAACCCTACCTGGCCATAGGTCGAAACCTGGCATGCACGAAAGCCGTATGCCTGCACACCTACAATTCACCCTTATGGACCGCAGGCCCTACAGGCGATGATGATCTGCTGGTAAAGGAATCGGCCACAAAAAATAATATGGCATTGGTAACTGATCCCGCCGCACATACTTATTCCATTGCCAGAGAGTCATTCAGCACTTGGCGAAAACAGAAACAAAGACACACTTCCGATGGCAAGCATTACAGAGGTGCTGTACAGGTGCTGCTGTCACTCTATGGCATTTCGCAGGCCGCTGTATGGGTATACTTTGTTTACCTTGCATTCACTCCTTATTGGCAGGTATCTGCTTTGATATTACTTTGCCGTAGCCTCATCTATTGGTTATTGTGGGCGGGAGTAACGAAGAGACTCAAAGAAAAAAACATCATTTATCTACTCCCCTTATTTGATATAGGGTGGATGCTCTATAACTTTGCCTTTCTACCATACATACTTCAAAAAAACAAACAGCATTGGACATAATCTTAAAATACTTTGCCGACTTCAATGATACTCAGCTACAGCAATTGCAGCAGCTGGAAGAGTTGTATAAACACTGGAACGAGCAGATCAATGTGATATCACGCAAGGATATCGATTCACTCTATGAAAGACATGTGCTGCATTCCTTGTCCATAGCAGTGCTGTGCAATTTTGAACCGGGTACGCAGGTAGTGGATATCGGCACCGGTGGCGGCTTTCCGGGTATACCGCTGGCCATCTTCTTCCCCGAAGTTAACTTCCTGCTGACAGACAGCATCGGAAAGAAAATAAAGGTGGTCAACGAAGTAGCAACTGCCATAGGTTTGAAAAATGTAACTGCGGTACATAGCCGTGTAGAAGATATTAAGGGTCGTACATTCGATTATGCAGTATCTCGTGCTGTAGCGCCTCTGGGAGATCTCTGGCGTTGGGTGAACCCGCTGCTGAGACCGGGACAAATGAGTGAAGAATTACCTAACGGACTTATTTGCCTGAAAGGCGGAGACCTGGATAAGGAGATAACAGAGTCGGGATTAAAAGAAATTGTGCAGGCCTGGGAGGTAGACAATATATTCGATGAAGAATCGTTTAGAGAGAAGTATGTTATATATGTACCGAAGAAATAGGCAATAATATATTTTTTGTTTTATTGCGAAAACATATTAATTTTACT
>CANBQQ010000295.1 GCA_947371715.1 Flavipsychrobacter stenotrophus | reverse complement strand
CAATATCACCGGCACACTCACCTCTTCCCAGGAAATAAACATCACTCCACTCCCACCCGGCCTCTACCTGCTCCAACTCCTCAACAACACCGGCACCAAGCAGACGTTGAAATTTATTAAGGAATAACAAAAAAAATACATACACGAATGTCATGCTGAGCCGCAAGTTTATACTGAGTTTATCGAAGTGAAGCATGACATTCGGTATCGGACCGGCTCTCTTTGAGACGCACTAACCACACGCTCCCCTCTTATTTTAAGAGGGGACAATATTCGACCGGCCGAATGGCCAGTTGTCGAATGTTGGGGGTGATAACACACATCGGGCTGGTTCTCTTTGAAACCAACACAAAAAAACAGAAAGCATAAAATCCAAAAATATACGTCACTTCAAATAAACTCACCTAACCCATTGATCCATCAAAACTTAGACTGAATTATCCACAAAAATGTGGATATGTTTATTTGTCAGTTATAAATCCGCGTATTAATTTGCACCCAAAATGGGCACTTTACCCGCTGTTCTTTGACATCTATGAACCCAATCACACCCACAATTGTAGTGGCCGAACATCTTCAGCCCTCAACTAGCCTATTAACCGGACATCCTTAAATCCTTTAATCCCAAAGATCCTGGTTCAGACCAAAATGTAAAGTCATTTAGGGACGAGGCGACCAGAAAGACCAAAAGTTTGGCGGAAACTAGCGGAAAAACTGCGGAAAACTGCGGAAACTGGTGGTTTTCGAAATCCACCGAAACGCTTTCTGATAAGGCCGTCTACAGGAAACGCACCAAAAATAAATGCCGGAAACGCGAAAAACCACCAATGGCGGAAATGCACTACATGTCGGTAATGATGCAGAAGGCATCACACGTCTATAGCAATTCAGATATTAATTGTAAACGATGCCGAAGGTATCGCATGTCGCACCGAGCATCTCCGCTACTCCACAAACAAAAACCCTCCCGGTCCTACACCCGTTACAAATGATTTATGTAAACTACCATCCTGCTTATAAATGGAAACTGTTCCTTTCTGATTAAAGCCCTTAGGGTCACCAACATATATATAACCCGTTACCGGATCAATACCCAATGCCCAGAAATACTGGTACTGAAGAGCTGCAACAAATGGCAAAGCGGGCAAAGCAGACTCATGGATACCCAGTCGATAAATACCGTTATCGGTGGTACCGCCTGAATAATTAGCCTCTATAAAGTAGAGCGTATCTTTTGTTTTGTTGAGGACAGGCTTTATTGGCTCGGCTGCGGAAGGAAATTGGTACGAAGTAAGGATATTGCCTGTTGATGGATCAATACGCGTCCAAGAAGATTGTTTACCCCTGGCCTGATTACCCGAAAGCACCCAAAGCATCTCCTCCTTATCTACCAATATATTGTGTGGCGCATAACCCGCCACATTTATCGTTTGGGTAACAGTGCCGGTTGTAGGATCTATCTTATAAATACTTCGCGATGCAGTATCCCATGCCGCCACATATATGTCAGTGCCAAAGGCACATAATGATTCTGTATTAGTAGCCGGAACAGTTATGGAATCTGTTAGCGTCAGCGTTCCTGTATTAATTACATATACCTTATTATGATACAAAGATGAAACATAGGCTTTATCACTGCTGACTGACAAAATATACCTGGGAGATGGGACGGGTACAGTTGCAACAGTTCTGAGATCTGATGAGTTAATGACGACTACCTTATCAGAATGATTGACTGCGAGAAACAGCTCGTCTCCAATTGAGGTTACACTTTGCAGTACATCGCCTAATTGCTGGCCGTTCACATTCAGATACAGATCGCCAAAGACACTATCAGATAAGGGCTTGTAGAGGTAGAGAGAAGCATTGCCCACGGTAAACTGTCCCTCACAGGCTATGTATACCCCCGACTTGTTAGATGGCGTTCCGGTATTTCTGTCTGCAGGTTTATCCTTTAGACAAGAAGCCAGCAACCAGAACGATATGATTAACGCTTTATAACTTTTTCCACCCATTTGCTGCCGTTTGCATCTTGCAGTACAAGATAATACATACCCGCAGGGTACAATTCTATATCTACCTCATTGCGGGCGTTCAAAGATAGGTTTTGATAAATGACCACACCACTTACAGAGGTAATGGATACCGAAAGTCCCTCAGTCGATCCTCCCACTTCGAAAAAAAGTTTTTCTGAAACAGGATTAGGATAGGTACTCAGAGAAACGTCATTTGCTATTGTGGTCACCTTGGCTGTACCCAGGTGATGTATCACCCCCACCGCATCCAGGTCAAAACCGCCGGTAGGAAAGTTAGTTGGAAAAGGATCATTGATAATACGGCCGGAACTGTCATGATTGGAATGACCACCAATAGACCCTATAACGTCTACAATTCGAACATGAGTGATATTGTTAACATCAAGATTAGGTGCGCCAGCCAGTTCACTAAGATCAAACGGTGTACCATACCCATTAGCATACTTACCGGCCAGGTTATTGAGCTGATTGGCATACATATATTGTCCGCTTCCGGCAATTTGTGTATTAGTTTGTGTAAGAGATTGGGCAGGAAACCGGGTATAATTAATGCCGTCTGAGCTTACTTCTACAAAGGCGAGTTCAAGAAAAGCCTGCGAATCATTGGCCGGATTGATAAAACCGTTTTCAAATACAGCGAAATCAGGTCCGGGACCATCATAGATCATTCCCGGAAAAGTGAGATCCGCTACCCCACTATCGCCAAGACTTACAACCGAATGATCGACAGAGCCAATAGCCATACTGCTGTCACCTGAAGTAGTAACACCCAACGACGGAGAATCTATGCGAATATATCCTCTTTGCAAAGTACATCCGGTGGCCCAGCGCACAAATACGCCACTTGTGGCGCTTATAGCAGTACTCCCCGGCAGTCCCTGCTGTGGCGCGTATTGCGCCACAGCAGAAAATGTACCGGATAAAAGAAACAATATGTAAAAAAAGTATCTCATTAACTTATGCAGACTAATCAAAGAAAAAACTACCACATGTCATTGCGCCGTAGATGCAAAAGGTTTGTAGCAAGAGCACGTCGCCTAAACACAGCGTGCCGTAGGTACGCAACTCCACGTCAACCTAATGACCAACCATTACTCCTTAATAAAACGCATTGTTGCATTGCTCGTACCCGACAACTTCAGGATATATCCACCAGATGGCAAAGATGAAGTATTTATTTCAATATGCTTTGATGTGATATTTTCAGTATACACAACACTACCCTTCGTGTCTATAACAGATACAACCTGGCTATTATCATCCATCAGGTCAATGTTCAACACAGTAGTAGCAGGGTTAGGATACACCCTTGCAGCCACCGGCTGAATGGCAGCAACACCAACACCTGTTTCATTGGTAGTGAAATTATCGATGCAGAAATAAGCAGGTGTCTTCATACCAAATGCATTATTGTCCGATGAACTCATTGTAAACGTAACGCTATCCACATGACCCAATGGCAACAAATTTACCCACTGCCAGGTATTCACTATATGATCCGTACTGCTCGCTCCCCGGAAATCCGCGAGATAGAACTCTACGGTATCCGCATTCATTATACCTGCTTTATAACCATGTATCAGCACTTTGCACCAATCAGGAGCAGTACCCTGTCCTGTGGTCAAGCCTGTACCGGTAGTATCTCCAAACTGCTTGGCAAAACCATCGCCATCTCTCATGCTGTTAAAAGCATAAGTGCTGTTCGTGATATAAAATCCGTTTACAGACTGGCCCGCAGCAGCGCCCTGCAACTTTACAGAATTAACTATGCCGTACGCTACCGCATACTTAGCAGAACCGCCATAACCTATACCGGTTTTCGCAGCATACTGGTTCATATAGCCGCTGGTAACAGTATCGGTCATATTAGAATATGCGAAACCATAGCTCCAGTACTGAGCACCAAAGCCCGTATCGTATACGCATGGATAGTAAACAAGACCGTTAGTGAAACCAACATCATTGCCCGGGTTGGAATAGTTAATGTAGGCAGTATCGGTGCCAACAAGAGTAAGTGCTTCGAAGGTAGAAGCTGTCTGTGCATTCGCAACAACGGCGAAAGCAAGAGCAGTAACAAGCAAAGTAAATTTGCGCATATATCAATTGGGTTTTAAATACAATCTCAAATGCCACAACAGGAAATATACAGATATGAGAATACACTGCTATGCACATGTATTCCTGTTTATCTGTGCCTTTTACCCGAAAGCAGCGATAATTATGATATACAATGGCAGGTCTTCTGACTTACTTCACCTTTTTGCGGCCTTCCCATTGCTTAGCGCAACAGTGGCATTATAGGTAGCAAAAGGCTAAAATGAAGCTTACAGCATCGGGAAATGTCCTGGAATTACACCTGGTTCCCTTTTAATTCCACCCTAAGGTGAAAACCGTTGTGACGCAAAAGTAGGGAATAAATAGGAATGACAAAAAATAAAATGAGAGGGCGATAAAATGTCATGTAATTCTTTAAAAAGAGTAAATTCGATAGCATAAGTGGCATCAAAAAATTAGCAGTAAGGCAATGAAAAATATAATAGATAAGGAAGAGGCGTTAGCGACATTTGAAGATGCCGCAAATGAACATGGAGAAGCGACTGAACAGGGGAATTATAAACTGGGAAATATTTGTTATGACAAGATTATTCTTGCAGTAACATTCTTAAAGGAAAATAATGGCATCCCCTTATTGCTCCCTTTTCTACGCCACGACTCAATAGGTGTTCGAATTTGGGCCGCTTCTTACCTATTGCAAGTATACGAGCAAGAGAGTATAGAAACGCTGGAACTGGCAGCTGCAAATCAAGGCGCAAACGCTTTTACAGCAAAAATCA
>CANBQQ010000294.1 GCA_947371715.1 Flavipsychrobacter stenotrophus | reverse complement strand
ACTGCTATGCACGGGCAGATACTCCATGCTATGCTGGCGAACGGCAGTATGGTGATAATGGGTTCTGATATGCAGGGTAAAGTGCCATTTGTAAAGGGAGATAATATTGCCTTGTCGCTTAACTGTAGCAGCGAGGAAGAGATCACCAGTTTTTACAGTAACTTATCTACAGGCGGCCATATTTACGAGCAACTTGGAGTGATGTTCTGGGGCGCTATGTTTGGCTCGTTTACGGATAGGTATGGTACGAGATGGATGCTGAATTATAACGAACATGTGCGATAATACCCAAGGTCGGAGCTAATACTAACGTCTATACAGGAAACATATTGTATGAAACCGATCATTACACTCATTCTTACCATCGGCTTTTTCCAGGGAATGGCGCAGAGTCGTGATACGAATATTGCGATACATGCTCCTGTTTATGTCATTGAGCGTTGCTCCGGACTTCGTATTCACACTAAAACATGGGAAGATAGTGTAAGGGCGGAAAGACAAGCTTCACCGTATCGCCACAATCGCAGGATCACAGGGCGGGTGTTGTCTTTAATGCCTTTGAGGGATGTAAATGACGCTTTGTCCCTGTTCGTTGGCGTATACCAGAAAAAGCGTGGCGAGGGAGTATGTATAGATGGGGGCAGACCTGAAGGCAACCTATATGTGATAGATGGCATGCGGATATTGCCCTGGTAACAAGGTGAATAATATTTTAAGCAGAAATTATTTCGTTTTTTGATAATGCATATTAATTTTACAAAAATATACAAACATGAAAATGATAAAGATCATCTTACTGGTACTTGTTGCCATTGTTGTCATAGCCCTTATTGCAGCGGCATTTATGAAGAAAGACTTCAACATAGAGAAAGAAGTGACTATCAACAAGCCTAGGCAAGAGGTGTTTGACTACATAAAGGTGTTGAAGAACCAGACACACTACAGTAAATGGGTAATGATGGACCCTAATGCGAAGATGGAGTACAGGGGTACAGATGGTGCTGTGGGATCTGTGTCTGCATGGGATAGTGAGAACAAGAATGTAGGTAAGGGAGAGCAGGAAATCATGAAGCTGGCAGACGGGCAGAGAATGGATCTTGAAATTCGCTTTAAGAAGCCGTTTGAGAGCAAGGCTGATGCATACATGACCACTGAAGACTCCGGCCCTAACCAGACCAAAGTAAAGTGGGGTTTTCATTCAAAGATGGCATGGCCAACCAACTTATTTACAGCTATGATGAATATGGAAAAGATGGTAGGGGATGATCTGCAGACCGGACTTAATAACCTGAAAGGTGTAATGGAAAAATAGTCTTTTTATTCGCTTATTCTTAGGACATCTCAAAGACAAACGGCCAGATGGTCGTTGGTCATAAGACCAACAACGGCGAAACGCATAAATAGTTTTACAAATATTCTTTTAAATGCTCCCGCAAGAACGGGAGCATTTTTTTGTCGAATAATTTTGTGCAACCAAAAGGTTTCCTATATTTGTGCAACCAAAAGGTTCCATTTTATGAGGAGAGATGTTTTTCAGGCAATAGCAGACCCCACCAGACGAGCGATACTCAGTAAGTTGGCCAATGAGCCACTGAATGTAAATACGGTAACAGAAGACTTCAATGTAAGCCGCACCGCCATATACAAGCACATGAAGATACTTACCGAATGTGGTCTTGTGGTAATGACCACAACGGGTAGAGAGCGTTTTGCGGAGGCTAAGCTGGAGCGGTTGAATGAAGTGTCGGATTGGGTGGAACAATACAGGCAATTCTGGAACAAAAAACTTGACTCACTGGAATTATATCTTGAAGAATTACAAAGCAATCCCAATAATCAGTTAACTACAAAAAAGAAGAAGAAATGAACACACAACCAATCGTAATTGAGCGCACTTACAATGCACCTGCAGAAAGAGTGTGGCTAGCTATTGCCAACAAGGATCACATGAAAAAGTGGTACCTCAACCTGGATGAATTTGAGCCGGTGGCAGGTTTTGAATTCAGCTTTACAGGCGGTGAGCCCGGTGGGACACAATACCTGCACCTGAGCAAGGTAATAGAAGTAATACCGGGCAAAAAACTCTCCTATAGCTGGCGCTTTGATGGTTACGATGGCGACTCTTTGGTGACCTGGGAATTGTTTGCAGAAGGTGATAAAACGCGACTGAGATTGACACATGCAGGCATACATACTTTCCCGCAGAGTAATAAGGATTTCTATGCTCCAAAATTCACAGAGGGATGGACAATTTTGTTGGGCACGATGCTGCAAAAATTTGTGGAGACGGCAGACAGAGAAATAATTGTGAACCGACTGCTGAACGCTCCCAGGGAACTGGTATTTGAAGTGTGGACAAAACCGGAACATGTAGCTAATTGGTATGGCCCCGATGGCTTTACTATTACCACCAGCGATATGAATGTGAAAAAAGGCTCTGAATGGAATTTTATGATGCACGGACCTGATGGCACAGATTATCCTAACAAGGTGCAGTACACGGAAGTGGTGAAGAATGAACGGCTGGAATATATTTACGGATCGGGTGCTGAAAATGGTGAAGGTGATTTTAATGTGACGGTGACCTTTGAGGCACAGGGAGATAAAACATTGCTGACGATGCGCAGCGTATTTGCTACTGCTGAAGAGCGTGATACTGTAGTGAGGGATTTTGGTGCTATAGAAGGTGGTAACCAGACGATGAACAAGCTGGAAGCATACCTTTCAAGTCAAAAGTGAAAAGTCAAAACCTAAAAGTGGTTGATTCTATAAGTATTTAGAACGATGGAAACACAAAACAGAAAAGACAGAACACTGGAAATCACCCGCCTGCTGAATGCACCTGTGGAACTGGTGTATAAAGTATGGACTGATCCTGAACATATAAAAAATTGGTGGGGGGCCGCGTGGATTCAGCACCACCATACACACTATGGATCTGCGGCCGGGTGGTGAATGGAACCTGACATTACATGGGCCAGATGGCATTGATTACAGAAATGAAAGTGTCTTTGTGGAACTTATCGAAAATGAGTGCATAGTTAGTAAACACCTTACCGGGCCTGTGTTTGAGATGACTGTCACATTTGAAGCGCAGGGAGATAAGACGCTATTTACTATGAGTATGATATTCGAAACCGCTGAGCAGAAGCAACAGACCATTGATGTGTTTGGTGCTGATAAGGGTTTGATAGAGAATGTGGATAAGCTCGAAGAATATTTAGGTAAGTCAAAAGTTAAAACCTAAAAGTGGTTACCGTTATTAAGAGCCTTGCCGGAAACGGTGAGGCTTATTTGTAAGTTTTTCAGAGTAATTAATTCACTAAATTTGTATTATGGATATCCAACTAGAAAAAATCGAACTTATTAAGCGTCTTGCCGATGTGGATAGTGAGGCAATAATTAGTAAAGTCAAGGCGATACTCATGCCTGAAAAAAAAGGCGATGAAACTGATCGACTGATGGCTAATGCCGAATTAGCTAAAGAAGTAAAACAAGCGAGAAAAGACATTAAAGATGGGAAGGGCGTAAAAATTGACCTGAAAGATCTATGGAAATAATATTCTCTCCTAAGTCGCAACAAGACCTTAAACACTGGAAACTATCTGGCTACGTTAAAATACAAAGGAAAATTTCAGAGCTTCTAAATGTAATTTCTCTTACACCGTTTACCGGCATTGGTAAGCCTGAGGCTTTAAAGCCTGATTATTCAGGTTGCTGGTCTAGAAGAATAAATGAGGAACACAGATTGATCTACGAAGTTGAGGACAAGATAATAAATGTACTATCCTTGAAAGATCATTACCAATAATAACGCTTAATTTACCTCACCCATATCCTCATATTAGGCAGGTCCCGGGGAGAGCAGTCGGGGCAGGAGGCTTTGATGTCTGTGAAGTCGAGAGAGACGCCGGTAGGCGCTATTTCCAGCAGATTCATCACTTCTTTGGTTATCTTATTTCCTTTTACAGGTATCACTATATCCTTGCCGGCAATCCTTGCTTTTAGTGTGTATTGCTTTACATAATACGGATAGCTATATAGGGAGTTGAGAAACACAATACGGAGTGTATTTTGTGCGATGATGTCTTTCTTAGCTGCGTCGGTTCCTTTGAGATTTCCTAGTTTGGCAATAGGTTGTGGCGGTTCTTCGCATGTGAAGTTGACTGTGCGAATTATTTTGCCTGAATGTTTGTTGGTAACGGTCAATCTCATTCTCTTGCTTTTCTTAGGGTAGGGCATAGCCATAAAAGACATGGTGTCGTTCTTTATCTCGGGCTGGCTGATCATTAGTCCCCAGTCCAGACTTTTTACTGCAAGGTCAGTGGCTTTGATAGTTTTACAGGTCACGTAAACCATATTGTTGGCAGTGGCAAAGAGCACCGGGCTATCTGCTTTAGCGCACCATTTGTTCCATACATAGATACTATCGGTCTGTGCAGTAGCTGCGCAACAGGTGGTAAGGAATGCAATAAGCAGCAATAAATTTTTCATAATGGTCTTATGTCGCGCGCAATATAGTGCAATGTAGTTAACTAAGGAAGAGTTGGGGGTGAAATGGGTGGTTGGTGGTTGTATGATTGTGTTTGGAAGCGAATACGTCTGGTTGTAGTTAACCACCTCCCCTGCCGAAAAGGCGGGTACTCCTCCTTGAAAAAAGGAGGAGAGTGTGTAATGAGCGTATCTCAAATAGCACCGGACCGATACCGAATGTCGTGGTTCGGCGCGGCTCACCATGACATTCGGGTAAAAAGGTGAGCGTCGCAAAATTACTTCATCATTTTTATCACCAGAAACGCCACAACAGCCAGCAAGATTATTACCACAATAGCTATGATGGTATTGGCATCTGTTTTTGCGGGACGGCGCTTGCCTTT
>CANBQQ010000293.1 GCA_947371715.1 Flavipsychrobacter stenotrophus | reverse complement strand
GCTATCATACAAACCAACTCCTTATCCTCACCTAAATTCAATGCCAATGATATAATATGTTGATCAAAACCACCCATACCATGTGCATATATATCCATAGAAGACGCCTGCAGAAACATAGTCGTATTAGCCATACCCAGATCATGTACTGCCCATTTGTTTTCATTGCCGTTTGCGGCCATGTTTTTTCTGGCTACAGCAGCAATCAATACCGAGGCATTTTTAGCCCATGTCTGGTTAAAGACGGCTAAGCCGTCATGCAGTTTCTGAAAACCATCAGTACCATTAAAGGCGTAGTAATACTCCCACGGTTGCTCATTGGCCGCACTTGCAGACCAGCTCGCTGCTTCAAGTATTGTATCCAGGTCTGTCTGCGAGATCTGTTTATCAGAGAATGAACGTGGACTCCACCTGTTGCGTATCAGGTCCAAAACCGGACCATTTGTATTTGCTTGTTTTATCATTGTTGTATCTGAAATTGAATACAAAAGTACGAAATGTATGTACGTACATTTATTTGAAATAGTAATATCGTTATTGCTTTACCGAGGTTGTAGGCGTGTGAAGAAAGTGTTGCCCCCTAATCGTGCAATGCCAGAATTGGCATATTGTTCAATTTGGCCAGTTGCTTGGTATGACTCTGATGGAAGATATTATACCATACCCCATGGCTATGCGGAATAACTACGAGGAAATCGAGGTTGTGCTCCTTAACAAAAGATGCAATACTCTCTATTACATGTGGATTTTCGATACCATAGTACTGTGGTTTCACATCATCCAGCAGATCATGCACAATTGCCTCGTTTTCCTTTTCAACTGCTGTAACCTCCAGTTTGGTAGTAGATACATGTACCACATGCAAGCCTGCTTTTGTATGCCCTACCAGCCACTTAAGGAAGCTCACCTGGCGCGATGCAAGCACGGTACGATAATCACATGCAAAACCAATATTAGTGATAGGTGTAAACGCTACATGAGTTGGCACCAGTAATACAGGTACAGCCAGGCTGGTCAATGAATTGAGCAATTCGCTATCCCACATCCATAGGTTCTCATAATCGCCAACGGCACCCATCACTATTATCTCCGGTTTTACCTCATCTATCTGGTCTCTTAAAGTCTCTATCAACCCACCGACAACAGTCTTACCCGTTATATTTAAGTGAGGATACTTTTCCCGGGTGCGTTCTACATCATGGTCCAGGTTATCCTGGTTTATGTCATAGTCATCTTTCAAGGAAGACAAGGCAACGGCATCAGAAGTATAGTTGACCGGCATTGTATAAATATGCAGCAACTGAATGTTTATTTGACTATCGCCTACCAGTTTGCAGGTATAGTTAATTGCGTTGTGTGCCGATTCAGAAAAGTCGTTGGTAATGATTATGGTTGGCGTCATGTGTGTGGTTTTTAATTGTGTGGTTTCTCAGTACATCCATCGCATACCGGTTTCAGATTCTCTCTGAATTTCTCCAGTACTTTCATGCAGCCGGTTATCATTTCGGCAGGCATATCAGAGCCGGCAAAGTCATGCATCTCCCACAGCCATGGTTGCATCTTTGCTTGTAAATCCTTACCTGTGTCCGTTAAAAATATGATCTTGTTTCTCCTATCGTTGGTATCTTCCTGGCGATATACCAGCCTGCGCTTGGTTAGGTTATCTATAAGATAGGTCATGCTGGCCTTATCCTTCACAGTAATATTGGCTATTTCCTGTTGATTGATGCCATCAGATGCCCAAAGGCAACCAAGCACCTGCAACATTTCAAACGTCAGGTCCATATTTTCAGCCCTCAACTTAGCCTGTATATATTGCCTGAAGGCAAGATTGACCCGTATGATCTCTTTGGTAAATTCGGCAATGATCTCATTCTTTGCATCGCTCATAGCCACACAAAGTTAAATACTTGACTATTAATTGCCAAACTATTTTTGAATAGTTCCTTCTATTATATCAGCAAGTGTCTTATGCTCCAATACGCCAATAGTTGCGTCACGTGTCTCAATGAATACCTGGTTTATCTTGCATACCTCTTCCTCACAATCTGCGCATTTCTTATAGAAGTGTAAGCTTACACATGGGAGCATAGATATGGGACCATCTACAATGCGGATGATCTTTGCTAAAGAAACTTTTTCGGGCAATTCCAACAGGTAGTATCCCCCACCCTTACCTTTCTTACTTTCCAGCACACCGGCTTTTCTAAGCTCCAGCAGAATATTTTCAAGGAATTTAAGTGGGATCTTCTTCCTGTCTGATATTTCTGATATCTGCACCGGACCTCCATTAAATCTTGTAGCAAGATATCCGGTGGCTTTTAGTGCGTACTGAGCTTTCTTTGAGAGCATGTTTAGATTATTTCGGCTGACAAACCAATGACAATAATACAAAAATCATTGAGAGAAGACTATACTAATTTACTATGCATGTGAGAATGAAAGCAATAGTTCAAAATATTTAGTCTACTATTTTGGTGGACTAAAATATTTATCATTATCTTTGACTCGTCAAAAAGAAATTACAAGATACTTAACCATGAAAAACATCAATTCATTAAATAGCAAAATGGCTGCGCAGAATATCTGTTGTTGTTGTAAAACATTAACCGGATGCTGTTGTAGCTGTTAAGCTTTTATTTAATGAACCTTTTATTAAATGGCTTTACGCACACAGCGTGAAGCCATTTTTTCATTTGCGACATACCCGCTACCATTTCAAAATCAAAAACAATGGAATTTACTGAACAACTAAAAAAATATAGCCTGCTTACCAAACGCTTTATAGTAGTCAAAGAAAACCTCAACAAAGAAGGCGCACTGGCAGTTTGCACGCTACTCAATGAAATGATAAAGCTGAACGACCAGGCAATTAAGAAGGCTTTCGGCAGTATCAATTACGATCGTATTACGGCATCTCATTACGAGATAGATTTTATTGATCAGGCAGCACTGGGAGACGCTGTAGAAATTGAGTCGCAATACACTACTACAAGAAACGACAGCCTGCTCATAGACATTATTATTCGTAAGCGAACCAATAAAAAGATAACCATTGGTGAGGGTCGATTTGTTTTTCTGGCGAAAGACAAGGTAGCCAGGCGCATGCCCGCTTTTGCATAAAAAACTACCAACATTGTGACCATCAAAAATAACAGCACACATGAATTTTCAATTGAATAGCATACCTGCCCGCACTGGCAAACCAAGAGCAAATGGCCTGACCATGATAATGGACAAGGGGCTGGGACTAAGAGGTGTAAGAGATTTCCTATCTGTATCTGCCGCATATGCCGACATTGTAAAACTAGGCTTTGGCACTGCATTCGTTACCAATAACCTGATAGGCAAAATGGAGATCTACCGTGAGTTTGATATTCCCGTATACTTTGGCGGAACACTATTCGAAGCCTTTATAGTCAGGGATCAATTTGAAGATTATGTAAACCTAGTAAAGGAATACAACCTGCAATATGTAGAAGTATCGGACGGATCTATTACTATACCTCATGCCGACAAGTGCAGGTACATAGAGCAACTGGCCAAACATGTGACTGTATTATCTGAAGTTGGCTCTAAAGATGCTGAGCACATCATTCCACCTTACAAATGGATCGAACTGATGCGGGCAGAGTTTCAAGCCGGCTCCTCTTATGTGATTGCAGAAGCACGTGAAGCGGGAAATGTGGGCATCTATCGGGGTACAGGTGAGGTGCGTGAAGGACTGGTGCAGGAAATACTCACCCAAATACCTGCAGAGCAGATAGTATGGGAGGCGCCACAGAAGGCGCAACAACTGTACTTCCTCGAACTGCTCGGTGCTAATGTGAACCTGGGCAATATAGCGCCTTCAGAACTCATAGCACTGGAGGCCATGCGCATAGGGCTGAGGGGTGACACTTTCTACTTATACCTCAATAAAAACAAAGAAGCGGAACAGAAAATTTAGATGTCTACATTCATAATCAATAAATTATCTTCCTCATTTAAAATATAAGTTTATGTCATTAAGACTCGGAGATACCGCTCCCGATTTCAGCGCCATCACATCGGTGGGCGACATCAGGTTTCATGAATACCTGGGCGATAGCTGGGGTGTATTGTTCTCGCACCCCGCCGACTATACACCGGTATGTACTACCGAACTGGGGCGCACAGCGCAACTTAAAGATGAGTTTGCAAAGCGGAATGTAAAAGTATTGGCAGTGAGTGTTGACCCGATAGATAAACACTTTGGCTGGATATCGGACATCAACGAAACACAGCACACAATTGTCGACTTCCCCATAATAGCCGATGAAAACCGCAATGTGGCGGAACTGTATGATATGATACATCCCAACGCCTCAGCCACCGCAACTGTTCGCTCACTATTTATAATAGGGCCGGACAAGAAGGTAAAGCTGACCCTCACCTACCCTGCCTCTACCGGCCGCAACTTTACGGAGGTGCTTCGTGTTATTGACTCACTACAACTAGCTGCAGAATATAGCGTGGCTACTCCTGCCGACTGGACACAAGGCGAAGATGTGATCATAGCCCTTTCCGTAAGCACCGAAGATGCCCATACTAAATTCCCTAAGGGCGTAAAGATCGTAAAGCCATATCTGAGGTATACACCGCAGCCGGATAAGAAATAGATTTTTAATGAAGAATACCCGCCAGATATGCCCGATGCGAAATTATCGGGCATATATTACTTTCTAAACTCCCTCTCTTAGGGTGATACCCAATATGCAGATATTTTGGGTATTACGCACTACTTTTACGGCAGATAATCAAATCTGCTTATGCGCAAATCATTGTGGCTGGTAATAGCCGTATTGTCTGTACAGGTATCTTATGGCCAGAACGGCTCTAAGAAGATCACCTTAGATGACCT
>CANBQQ010000292.1 GCA_947371715.1 Flavipsychrobacter stenotrophus | reverse complement strand
CAGGAATTGGGTTCTAAGTTAAATCTAAAATACTCTGAACTAGTATGTGAAGGGATTATTAATTCTTCTATAGAGTATCTAGTAAAAGATGAAAAAATTAAACGGTTTGAACCGTTTAAAGATAACGAAGGGCATATTATAGCTGAATGTGACCGTGTAACCAAATTTGTGTTGTCATTTGAGGGTTTATTGTTTTTGCAAACTATTGGTAGTTACAAGCAAAAACAAATAATTGACTCGTCCGAAAATATGAGACTTGAAAATATCGAGATGCATCAAATGCGCCACCAGTCCTATATGACTTGGTTGACTGTTATTGTTTCACTGGGGGTACTTTTTCAGTGCGGGTATTATGCTTTAGACATTCATAAAAATCACCCAAGGTTTTGGGATAGTTCTACCCGCTTATTGATTACAGGAATACCTGCAATTGCAGCATTAATTGCGATCATATTGCTACTTACAGTGCACTTAGGCTTCACTATTAAAAATAGAAAATTATAGAATTATCAATTCCCATCATTTCCCTAAATTGCAACAATGTGCAACCGCGTAGCTACCCCCAACCAGGATCAGGCAAAAGGATATTTCGATAAAGTGGAACCCGATCTGCGCGATCTGGTAAAGATGGACAAGTTTGTCTCTTATTTCCATGCTACGGCATTTACTATGCCGCTGCTGCCATTTGTGGGTAATGATGATCCGCTGCACCTGACCACCGCCATGTGGAAATTTATACCTGAGCGGGCCACACTGGAAGCTTATAAACCCTACGACACCTACAATGCCAAGGCTGAGGAGATCTTCGACAAACGAACCTACAAGGATTACATACTGCCCAAACGAGGACTGCTGTTACTTACAGGATTTTATGAGGGTCAGGAGCAACCCGATAAAACCAGCCAGCCATTCTATATCTATCCACAAGATGGCGGACTGCTCACACTGGGTTGCGTGTATTCCGACTGGTACAATAAGGAAGAAGATAAACAGGTAAAGACGTTTTCCATCATTACCACGGCAGCCAATGAGCTGATGGCTGAGATACACAATAAGAAAAAACGCATGCCGCTGATCATACCACCGGAACGCCGCGACTGGTGGCTCAGCAAAGATCTGTCGAAGGCCGAACTCGAAAACTATTTCGTTCCCTTCCCCGATGGTTACCTGCAGGCCCATAAGGTGAGCCGCAATTTGTATAAGCGTGGTGTAGACAGTAATACTATAGAGGCACAGATGGCAGTGTAAATTGTAGCCGCCGCGGTCTTTTCCCTCTATTATATATAGGTACACTTGTTCCTTGTCCTTTGTGCCTGTGTATGTATTGGTGAGTATTTACGGGAGAGTGCCAACCCGCTGCACATAACTATAGACATTTTTCCATAAATTACATACACAAAACAAACACTATGAATGCACGCAGGCTGATAATGATAGCTTATTTGTGTTTCACCTTCCTATCCGCATCTGCACAAAAGAACGTATCACCATGCCCCGGCACCGTCTGGACCAACCGGGTGCAGCGAACAGTTTACCTCGATACGACCATCAAACATGCTCTATCAGATACCACCCTTGCCGAAGTACTTACAAAGCTGGTGCTGGACAAAAAACTCACCCCGTACTCTACTTTCGATAATCGCTTCACAACAAAATTAAGCAGGGAACAAATACTCGAAAAAATATCCTCCCATGCGGACAACGCCAATCAACAGGAAGACCCTGTAACCGGCAGTACCAATACCCGTGTGATCAGGCACGAATACGACTACAATACCATACGCGCTTACCGCCTGGTAGAAGAATGGCAATACAATGTGGACGAGGGAAAGATCGACATACAGTTACTCGGCATATCCCCTGTTGTTGATGTTTATGGAGATGATGGTAATTACAGAGGTTCCGTAGGCATGTACTGGTTGAAATATGATGATGCAAAGGACGCTATAACACAATTTAATACCCAACACCCCAAAGACAATTTGAACAAACTGATTTGGAAGAGTTATTGTAATGGTGATGCAGCGCCGTTTAATAGTGGCAATATACAAACAGGTATGACATCACGGACTGTAGTAGTTCAAGACACTGCTGAACATTATATGAAGTGGAGACTTGAAAATTGGGAAGATTCAAGTTTGAGTGAAATATTACTAACTAATGCCGAATATGGCAAAATACCCGCTTTCGATACTGGCCTTAACATGTTTAAAAATCAACTTACAAAGGATTACATAAGATTGCTACTGCATGGAGAAAGATACTACGAATTCAACTTCTTTGACTCGCGATACTTTATTGTAAATGACAATATAACCTTAAATTTCAATAGTGGTCATTTAAATTTGGATTGCAGTTCCATAACAATAAGAACAACTACGAGAGACAATAAAGGAAACAATAACGGAATAAAATCTTTAATGACTTTCAAATACGCCGACATAAAACCCATCATTAACCGTTATACCATGCAACACCCTTTCTGCAACTTGCCGTTAGAATTATGGCGGGGATATTTTACAGAAAGAGAATAGAAATATGTACATTGGTCAAAGCAAAAAAACAGGAACTATGAAACAATACATTATCATGGCTGCAACCGCTTGCTTATTGTGCAGTGCGGCATGGGCACAGAAAAAGCCGGCACCGGCTCCCCTACCCGCCGGCAATGTCCTCACAGGCACCATCACCCGCCAGGTATTTGTGGCCGACACTACCAACTACTCTACCCGCAGGTTACGCCCCGAGGGCAGCGACACCTCTCTGGCCGAGTTCCTGTTTCAGCGTATAAGACGGGGGCAACTCACCGCCTATGAGAAGAACAATAATTGGTCTACACCAATGACCATTACCCAGCTCTTAGATCTGTTCAAACATGCCGACACCATTGAAGTAACCGACCCTGTCACCGGAGTAAAGGTCAACAGAGTATCTGTTTATGACTTCAGTTTCGATGATATCCGTTACTTCAGCGTACTGGAAGAATGGAAATATGACAAACAAAAAGGCACTACCGACATACAGGTAACCGCCATAGCACCTATGCACGAGGCATTTACCGGGTCGCATAGCCAGCTGCCTATGTTCTGGGTAAAATATGCCGATGTAAAAAAGTACCTGGCCCTGTATGCTGCGGAACACCCAAATAACAACCT
The DNA here is from genome assembly GCA_947371715.1 of Flavipsychrobacter stenotrophus. Classification (GTDB taxonomy): domain Bacteria; phylum Bacteroidota; class Bacteroidia; order Chitinophagales; family Chitinophagaceae; genus Flavipsychrobacter; species Flavipsychrobacter stenotropha_C. The sequence continues at coordinate 1,736 of CANBQQ010000292.1, read as the reverse complement.
GCCCCTCATGGTCTGGAACCAATACTTCACACAACAACTTACCAAAAACTAATTCCTATGAAACAGATACAACTGATCATCACAGCATTACTCTGCAGCATAGCAGTAAGTACAACAGCTCAGGTGGCTACCCCATCCTACACCAACCGGGTATCGCGACTTATATACGTGGGAGACAGCACTACAGCGGGCAAGAAACACCAGATCTGCCTGGCCGAAGTATTGAACAAACTTGTGCTTGATGGTAAGCTGCAAGCCTACGGCACCTACGATAGCCGGTTTACCGAAAAGCGTACGGTCAAACAACTGAAAGAGCGTTTTTACCCCGTCGACAGTATAGAAGTAGAAGACCCGGTAACCGGTCAACGCTTTTTCAAAGTAGTCACTTCACAGGTCGACTTTAGTTATGTACTGTTCATAAGGGTGGTAGAAGAATGGGCCTACGATGCCGAGACCGGCACTACCCACATAAAGATCGTTGGCGTAGCACCTGTAAGAGATGAGTATGGCGAGGATGGCAGCTTCCGTGGCAGGAGTTCTATGTACTGGCTAAAGTACGGCGATATTCAGCCGGTGCTGGAGCAATTTGAAAAGGACAACCCCGAACAATCATTGACAAAAGCTATATGGGCAAATTATTTCGAGTAAGGTTTAAATAGTTATGCCACTCTTCCTCAACTATCTATTACTGTCGTTTTTAGATAGTAATGTAGACTTGTGCACGGTTTTTATAGGAGTAATTGAAAACTGACTATATGCGCGTAACAGGGATAATATTGATCGTAATGGGAATTCTGTTGATGGTATTTAGTGGCATCAACTTCAAGACAGAGAAAAAGGTAGCAGATATTGGTCCTATAGAGATCAACAAAGAAGAGAACAACCACATAGGATGGCCTACTTATGCAGGCGGCGTTGTGCTGTTGGCGGGTGTTGTAGTGTTGATCGCAGGTAGAAAGAAGTAGTCGGGTCTACTTCATCTTTGCTTTATAATAAGCCAGCAATCCCTCCATGGGGCTTTGCACTATTTGTCCTGCCTCCAGTTCATACTGGTCGCAGAGACTTTGTATTATATCGCTGAACATGTAGGCCACTGAACCCGAGAAGTACAATGGTTTCTTCCAGCTTTGGCGATATTTAAGAATAGTTGTCTGGAAGAAATCATTGAGACAATCTTCAATGATGTTCTCCACCATATAATGTCCCCTGTTTTCTTTGAGCAGCGGCACAAAAGATGCCAGGTATCGGTTAGGATATGGCTGATGGTACAGGCGATCTACGATCTCCGTGATATCACCACCAAAGCGCATCTCGAAATCCATCATCAACTGAGTATCGAAGGTGCCATAAGTGAAGTACTGTAGTACCCGCTTACCCATGTGGTTGCCACTACCCTCATCTCCGGCTATATACCCGAGTGATGGTTGGCGCTCCTTTATCTTTTCACCATCATAATAGCAGGAAGAACTACCAGTACCCAATATGCACACTATTCCCTTATTGTCTCCGCAAAGTGCATGGGCCGCAGCCATCATATCACTCTGTACTTCTACCTTCTTAACCCCGAAATGCTTTCTTAAAATGCCCTGCATCAGCACCTGTTTAGGCTTGCTGGCAGCACCGGCACCATAGTAGAATATGGCATCGGGAACATCTTTAAGAATGGCCGCCGGCAACTCCTCCTGCAGCATAGCTGCTATCGATTCAGGTGTCTGTAGAAAAGGATTGATTCCCTG
>CANBQQ010000291.1 GCA_947371715.1 Flavipsychrobacter stenotrophus | reverse complement strand
TAGCATCTATATTGTTTGCTATACCTTCATTAAGACATTATCACAGGTCGCTATCACCTAATTAAAAGACTGGAGCGGTTGATGTGATGGATCATTAATGATCTTTGTCTTTTTTAAGTTTAGTTTCTGTTCCCTAAATAGGTTTACATGTAGGAAATTGGCACAGCTGGTTTGGAGACGCACCTATCGATAAAAACTCAAGATGACAATTGCCTCTCTACGACCACACCGTTTTTGTGCGTTTTTGCCAGTGGAAGTTTTTTCTTGTATACGGAAGTTTTGTTTTGATCAATCTGGCTGTATGCTTTGATGGGCAAGGGTTTCGGGGTGTTTTAACAAAAAACACAAAACTTCCACTTTCTTCTACTTTTTTCATGGTTCTACCGGTTATTGCAGGTGCCTCTTCCCTAAATAGGTTTACATGTTTGTATTTGGTTTTGCTTGTCTGCTTAGCGCCTACCCGCTGTGGAGACGCAAAATCTTGCGTCTCTACGAACCTATATGGTTCAATGTTTTGAAAAGTGGCAGTTTTTCATAAAAGTGGCAGTTCTGGTTAGGTAGTTTGGGCTGTAGTGCTTTGTGGAAGGGTTTTTCAGGGGATTTTAACAAACTGCTACTTTCTGCTACTTTCTGCCACTTTCTGCCTGTTGTTGCCACATTTTATATGAAAAGTGGCAGTTGCCTCGTCCCTAAATCTGTTTACATGTTGTCTGAATTCCCGACCTTCGGTTGGGACAGGCAGGATGGTCAGGATTTCAGGAAAAGGAGGACCTTATACGCAGGACTTTTGCTGCCGGGCTGAAGATTTTCAGCCCCTACAGTGTTTGTAGGTGGTGGAGGTGATAAGGATTCATAGTGTCAAAGAGCCTATCGTCCTTCACTTCGGTATACTCAGTGTAAACTCGAGCTCAGGATGACATTTTATTATTTGAGTGTAAATTACTGCGGGAAAATGAGTTTGGGAAATAAAGATATCCACAAAAATGTGGATATCTTATTTTAAAGTATGGACGGTCAATGTGTTACAGAGGTATACTTAAAGTTATTTTTGGGCGCAACTTTTTTTTGCTGCTTTTTCATTACGGGAATCGGGAGATTCCCTACCGGACAAACGAAGTCAGGGACTTCGCGTAGCATTCAGTTTTTTTGTTTTGTGAATAAACTAGGGCGAGCTGGGGCGTAATGTAATAGGTGGCAAACTGGTCGACAATCTGATAACCTGTGCCCATAGTAATAGTAATACCAGTTCGACTTTAAAAATGCACCCAATGTGATAACCACCTCCCCCCAATATTTCGGCTAAAAAAGCCGAAATATTGGGGTACTCCTCCTTCAAAAGGAGGAGAGTGGTTGACGTACTCAAAAGTGTGAAATAAATGTCTATTTGGTATAAGATTTTATGTTACAAAATACACATAAATCCTCATTTGTTGGTTACGGGAATCGAGAGATTCCCTACCGGACAAACGAAGTCCGGGACTTGGCTTAGCTACAGTTTTTTTGTTTTGTGAACAGATTACAGCGAGTTAGGTGGCACGCAAAAAGTAGAATCAGACTGTAGCAGTCGCCCGCATTTCTCCTATTACCTTATTTGCCTCTTCAAAAAGCGGCAACCACAACGAGGTTTTGTTCTCGATGTTGGTCAAGAGGTCGGTGCCGGAGAATTTACCCTTATTGGTAAGCAGGAAGAATTGCACACAATTGCCTTGTGGCAGAGGAGTATTTGTAACGGAAGTGGCGTGGCTCAGATGAGCCTGTGCCGCCGAAGTAAAATGTTGAGCGGCACTACTTACACTTGGGTATTTACCTGAGCCAATTATTCCCCCACCCGACTTTACATACAATGTAGCTTCACCGGTTATTGTAGTAATGAGTGTAACGATATCATTACCCATATCCCAATCCATTACCGCACTGTATACAGCCGTTTCTCCTTGTGGTATCGTAGCCAGCATGGCACCGGGGTTGGTGTTCAGCGCTATACCTCTAAGTGTCTCGTATGGAAATTCTTTAGTAAGGGCGGCTCTTCGTTCAGATTCTTTCTGCTTCTTACGCCTGTTGTAAAGAAAATAATAAACAAGTAATCCAACTTGGCTAATTGCTAAAACAATGTATAATGCTATTTCCAACTGTGTGATATATTAATACTCAAAAGTACGATGTTATAATGTACGTTGCCGTAAGAAAGGGATGTTTTTAGCCATAAATAGCTTCGTTTCTATATACCCCTCATGTAAAATTCCGCCTATAGTATAATCTACGTATTTACGTAAATGAAAATAACCAAAAATTATACCGGCTAGTGTAGTGAGGAACGCTCCGAATGCTACCCCATAAATATTACCCAGCAACATGATACCCACATAATCGGCAGCTGCATTGACCGCTAGCATCACGAGCACCTTCTGAAAATTGATCTGCGGCTTATGGATCACATCGAGTGTAATGCCATTGAACCTGTCAATAGGATACATGATAGCAAACACCATAAACAACCTATAGATGTTGGCTGCCGCAGTTCCGTTAAGTTTATTATGACCGAGCAAACTAATTGGTATATCTGCAAATACCAGCACCAGCAAGGTCATGGGGATGAAGACCACAGTAAGCATGCCTGAGTACTTCTTCAGTATACGCGCCACCTGCCCCATGTCGTTATTATTGTACGCTGTAGCCATCCCCGACATGCCGGTCCCCACAAAGCTTCTCAACGGTATTTCCACTATTTCCATCAGCCGTACGGGTAACCCATAGATCGCCAGTGCTGCCGACCCCAGCATATTTTGTATAATAAATGTATCTGTACTCCGCAACAATGATGAACTTAAAGTAGTGGCCAAACTGTATTTACCGAAATGAACGATCTCCAATATGTTATCTTTCCTGCATTTAAATAGAGTGAATATTTTAGCACCCCAAAGTAAGGCAACCACACTGGTAAGGCAATTGGTGATAAAATTGTACATAAATGCCTTCTCAATGGTCATCTGTTTTGATATCACCAATACCCCGAAAATTAGGATCATAGATCCGCTGTTCACAAGGCGCAACTTCAGAATTCTGCCATAATCTTCTTCTGCCTGTAGTATCCAGAAGACAACTGAAAATGGCAGTGAGCTCAGGAATGTAAGTCCCAGCCACTTGACCACTATACGCAATGATGGATCTTCCACGTAATGTAAAAAAGGTAGGCCGGCAAGATTGATTGCCCCAATTATTAACGTCACCAGTAAGGCTAACAGCCATACCGAACCTAGAATCGACACAGCTTCATCTCCTTTTTTGCCTGCGTAAAACTTTACTGTGGCAGTACCAAGGAAACCATTTCTTACAGCTTCACATAGTCCCAATACAGTAAAAAAGTAGAACCACTTACCAACATCTGCTACAGAAAGCGAAACATAAAGCAGGTATATGAACCCCAGTCCGAACATCGACAATATACCATTCCCGGCTAGTGCCAGAAAATGCTTATTATTAAACTTCGATAAATCAAATTTCGACATCAGGGTATTTGACTAGACAGCTAAACTCTAAATGGCTAAAATAGTACAATAATTGAATAACTACCAGTTATTAATTCACCAAGTGCGCCTTACCCATATAGATAATCTCTCAACTATCGACACAAAAAGTACAGCAGACAAACCGGCACCCATAGCCACGTTTACAATGAATAGCTTGTCTATTGAGTCCTTTTCATTGGCTTCTGTATACACGTAGGAAAAAATGATAGTACCAATAAGAATAATATATGACCAGAATTTTATCTTGTTATATTTTACCCTCTTTACCTTCATACGTGGCAACTCATATGAAAAGGCAAACACAGCCAGTAGCCCAATAGCCGAGCATATATATTGAAGCAGAATAAACACACGGAATCCATGAAACCAAATGTTAGATTTAAATGAATTGGGATTATGCAAATTCAGATGGGTAAACGAGTCCCAGAGAAGGTGAGAAAACACACCGATCAATATAGAAGTGAGTACAACTAATGCGTTTTTGCTAAAGTACTTCACCCAATCGAAATTACGGGCAAATTCAAAACGCTCCCGCCAGGCAATTGGCATGTTCTCTATAAGCGACCTTCGTACGAACAAATGAAACATGAACGTTATTAGTAATGCCAATGGGAGATCAAACCAAAAAACTCCTAACCAATTATGACTGAATGCTTTCACTTTCCCGAAACGGATAAATGCTTCAAAATCGGGCGCAATGCTACCTACAACTAAACCCGTAGCGGAAAAAAGATGGGTGTACTTCTTTTTAAGTAGCGGTAATATAATTGCAGGGTGTGAAAAGGTAAAAGGCATGGATATAGCTAAAGCGAGTTGATTTTCTGATAATGAGGCCCAATATACATACTTATTATAAAAAACTAAGGATACTCATTGTGAGTATCCTTAGTTTCAAATTTTGTTAATAGTGGATTACTCCTTCACCAATCTCTGAGTGACTTTCTGTTCGCCCTGTGTCAACTCTACCATATAGATACCAGCTGCAAACTTGCTCATTGGAACGCTAAGTGTACCATTCAGCTGCTCGCCAAGATCCTTGTTAAAGATGCTTACGCCGGTAATATCCATTACACGAACTGTTATTTTCTCCTTTTTACCTGATGTAAAGCAGATCTTCACATCGTCGGTAGTTGGATTAGGTGTCATTGTTACTTTCAAAGGTTTAACCGAAGTAGTAGTAGACTTCAATCCCAATTCAAAACGACCGCCCTGGGTTGATTTGTCCTTGCCAATCGTAAATGCATATTCAGTTCCCTGATTAAGGTCAACGTACTTTTCAAGTAACTTATCATGAAGTACAAGTTTCCCGCCAGCAGGAACAACAACGTTATCTGCACGGATGATGAATTGTTTTTCGTAACCGCTGGATA
>CANBQQ010000290.1 GCA_947371715.1 Flavipsychrobacter stenotrophus | reverse complement strand
AACCTATTGAAGCGTCTATCGTTCACGATACCATCAACTACGAAATGCGTATCTCAGAGGGCTCACAGGCTACAATCAGAGATATCTCTATTTTCGGTAATGATCGTACAAACGACCACGTAGTACGTCGTGAATTACGTACCCTACCGGGCAACAAATTCAGCCGTACCGATCTTATCCGCTCTAATCGTGAAATTGCTCAGTTGGGCTTCTTCGATCAGGAAAAGATTGGCATTCAGCCTAAACCACACCCTGAAGATGGAACTGTGGATATAGAATATACTGTTGTAGAAAAATCAAGCGATCAGCTGCAGTTGTCTGCCGGTTTCGGCGGCGGTGTTAACTTCTACGGTAACGTAGGTATCACTTTCAACAACTTCTCTATCCGCAATATCTTCAAACCTAAGAACTGGGATCCTTTGCCGGTAGGCGACGGACAGAAGTTTGCAGTAAGTTATGCATCTAATGGCCAGTACTACAACTCATTAAGCACCAGCTTCACAGAGCCATGGCTGGGGGGTAAGAAACCAAATGCATTTACAGCCAACATCGTATACAGTAAGTATTCATCGGCTGCATCGGGCACCGACCCAGGCAGTGCGTTCCTACGCATGTTTGGTGGCGGTATATCTATGGGTAAGCGCCTTACATGGCCAGATAACTTCTTTGTATTCAACTATGGTCTGTACTACAACAACTACCGCCTGAAGAACTACGCATTGGTAGACAACTTCAACAACGGTTTCAGTAACGACCTTCACTTTAAGTTTGTACTGTCAAGAAACAATATAGATCAGCCACTCTACCCACGTAGCGGTGCTAACGTATCATTTACGTTCCAGATCACGCCTCCATTCAGCGCATTCAGCGGCAATGACTATTCAGGCGAAACCCCGGCTAACAAATACAAGTGGATAGAATACCACAAGTATAAGTTCACAGCCGATTTCTACCAAAAGGTTGCGGGTAACCTGGTACTAAGGTTAGCTTCTAAATATGGCTTCCTTGGTTACTACAATAAAGACATTGGTTTCTCTCCGTTTGAGCGCTTCCAGTTAGGTGGCGATGGTCTGTCGGGCTACTCTTATTTCGTAGGTAAGGATATCGTTGCGCAGCGTGGTTATGAAGTATATGCCAATTCTGCAACCATATACAATAAATACACCGCTGAATTACGTTATCCATTCTCCCTTGCACCTACAGCTACTATCTATGGTATCATGTTCGTAGATGCAGCCAATGCATGGAACACATTTAAAGACTACAATCCGTTCAAGCTGAACAGAGACGTAGGTGTGGGTATACGTTTATACCTCCCTATGTTTGGTCTGTTGGGTCTTGACTATGGTATTGGTTTGGATAGATACGATCCTAACAATGGCATTAAGAGCGTAAAGGATATTGCTAAGTTTAACTTTATGTTGGGCTTCGAACCGGAGTAATCGTTTGAATTGGTATAGTAATTGATTTATTAGGTTTACTGACTTAAAAATTGCGTTATTATGAAGAAAGTACTGTTTAGTGTTTTAATATTGGTAATGACTGCGGGAGCAGCCAATGCCCAGGCCACCAAGTATTGCATCATTGATTCCCGCTATATCCTCGAGAAGCTTGATGATTACAAAGATGCACAGACCAAGCTCGATAACATCTCCAAGACATGGCAGGAAGAAATTGACGCCAAGATGCTGGAAGTAGATAAGATGTATAAAAGCTATCAGGCCGAGCGCCCTATGCTGAGCGACGAAATGAGGAAGAAGCGCGAGGATGAAATAGTTGCCAAAGAGAAAGCTGCGAAAGATCTGCAGAAGCAACGTTTCGGCTACGAAGGTGACCTCTTCAAAAAACGCCAGGAGTATGTAAAGCCTATACAGGATCGCGTATTCAATGCGGTGCAGAAAATGGCATCTCAGCGTGCATTCGACCTGGTGTTGGATAAAGCAGGTGGCGTTACATTGTTCTATGCAGATCCTAAGCTCGACCGTAGTGATGATGTGCTGAAGATAATGGGCCTCAATAAATAATGCCTGTTGCGCGGTAAAATTAACAAGTTAGTTAGCGGGATTTATTTTGTTATCTTAACGATTGGCATTTACTTTGCAGTCCTAACTCAAATAATCAAAATCAAATAAACAAAAAAATAGTAATGAAAAAATTCCTGATGATCTTCGCCTTCGGTATTATGGCAGGCACAGTTAGCTTTGCTCAGAAAGCGAAACCAGCAACTACTTCAGCAACAACTACAGAATCAAGCGAGCCGCACACAGGCCTTAAGCTGGGTTGGATCGTTTCTCAGGAGCTTCTGGCTTCTATGCCTGAAAAGATCAAGGCCGATTCTGATATCAGCAAGTATGCACGTGCTTTTCAGGATCAGATAGAGTCTATGATGAAAGAATACCAGACAAAGGGTACTATCTTCCAGAGAGACGAAAAGACAATGAGCGAGCCTATTAAGGAAGTTAAGATGAAGGAAATTCAAGACCTTCAAAACAGAATAGAAAGCATTCAGCAGAGCGCTAAAGAAAAAGTATCTCAGAAGCAGCAGGATCTTTATCAGCCGATCATTGATAAGGCTGAAAAAGCAATAAGCGCTGTAGCTAAAGAAAGAAACTACGATTACATATTTGATAAAGCGGGTGGTGGACTTCTGTTTGGCCGCGAGTCTGATAACATCCTTCCTTTGGTAAAGGCTAAGATGGGTATCAAGTAAAAGTCAAAACTTAAAAGTAAAAAGTAAAAAGAGCAGCTGGTATATCCGGCTGCTCTTTTTTAGTTTTGGCGGGTGTCGATATAACCTTGCAGTAGCTAGATTTGGAACTTCCACTTACGACTTATGACTTATGACTTATGACTTACGACTCCCTACTTGTTCAGCCATCTCTTAAAGTCCCCTACCCGTGCCCTGCTCACAAAAATGTCATTGTCTTCGCAGTGTTTCAATGATATTTTCAGTCGACCATTAAAGTGGTTATGAATCTTATCTATCGACGATAAAGGTGCGATATACGTGCGATTGATGCGGAAGAAATCAGCAGGATCAAGGGACTTTTGCAGTTCATCCAGCGGGTCATCTATCAGGTGCTTCTTGCCATCAATAGTATATAGCCACACTACCTTATCATCGGCCATAACATACGCCACATCGGCCACGGGGATAATGATCAGCCTGTCACCCAGCTTTACCAGGAACCTCGATTTATAGCTTTCCTTTCCCGTTGTCATTTGCCGTAACAGATCTGCCAACTGTGCGGTTGTGCCTGTTGCAGAAACACTATTACGAAACTTAGCAAAGGCTGCTTTTAACTCATCAACATCTATAGGTTTCAGCAGGTAATCAATACTATTAAGTTTAAATGCCTTCAGTGTATACGCATCGTATGCAGTAGTGAAGATAACCGGCGCAGGCGTATTCACCTGCCTGAAAACATCTAATGCCAGTCCATCTGCCAGGTGAATATCTGAGAGTATTATATCTGGGACATTGTTGATCCGCAACCACTCACTAGCATCTTTCACACTTTCCAATACTGCCAGTACTTTTGCTGTTGGCTCCGCTATGGCCAACTGTTGTTGCAACCTTGTTGCCGCTGCTGCTTCATCTTCCAGTATCAGCACATTCATATCAAAGGCAATTTTACAGTAAACATGTTGTTTGTTTCTTCTACCACTACCGGCTTCTCGCTTACCAAAGCATATCGTTGCTTTATATTGGCTAGCCCGATATTGGTAGAGGCCTCGATCTGTGCCCTGCGTTGCAGGGTGTTCTCCATGATAAGGTAATCATCGTCATTGCTTATAGAAACGGTTAGTGGTTTATCAGTAGATATTTCATTATGCTTTATGGCATTCTCGGCAAGCATCAGTAAAGACTGGGTGATGATCTGCCTTTGCATTACCCGATCTGTCACTGCAATATCTATGCACAGCTTACCTTCAAACCGTTGCTCATTAAGGAACAGGAACGACTGCACTACCTTCAGCTCTGTACCTACGTCTATAATATTCTCCGCACTGTTCTGCAAAGAGTAACGGAACACTTTAGACATCTGCTCCACAAACTTCACAGCCAACTCCGGCTGGGTAGAGATCATCACAGTAAGCGTGTTCAGCGAGTTAAACAGAAAATGAGGATTTACCTGGCTCTTTAATGCCTCGTATTGACTACGGATCATCTCCTGCTTCATTCTTTCATTGTCCTCCTTACTCTTTAGCAGGCTTTGTAAAAATTGTTGCCCGGTGGCCATCAACCCTATGATGAGGGTAAATAAAACACTGTAAGAGGTAGCCGCAACATATTCTGCTGTGTTAGGCGCATGAAAGTGAAACACGATCACCATAGCATTAAGTGCCACGATCATCATCAATGCACCTTGCACAGCCAATATCAGCATGGCAAACAGCAACGTACCAAGAGGGCGTTTTGTATCTGCAAATAGCTTCCTGAGAAGTTTACCAACAGGTATACCTATTAGCCACCCCATAAGCGTTAAGGTCAAAACAAAAAATACACTTTGTTTCCAGTCGGCACCTTCGGCATAATTGCGATAGTTGCCTGAAATGTTTACCCCCAAAACAAGTAGAATAGAAACCAGTATAAAGACAAGCGTGTTTTTCCTTTTCATAATATTGTTTTAATAACAGTACAAAACTCGCTGCTACAAGCTACAAAGAAAACGGATATCGGGCGAACGGTTGTTTGTGTAGGGCGAGTTGCACATACCCGCAAACACTATATGCATACGCAAATACATTATATATAACAAAATATTGCAGCTACGCCTGTGGCATAATAAACAGACTGCAATAGGTTGTACTTTTGACATCTGAATTTAATCATAAACATGCCACGTAATATAGTATTGCTCCTTTTGTTGTGTTGTGTAATGGGCGGCTGCCTGCCATCGCC
>CANBQQ010000289.1 GCA_947371715.1 Flavipsychrobacter stenotrophus | reverse complement strand
GTATATACAGAAGACATACCAGCCAATGCGGTTGATAAGTTCCTTAAGGTACAATACGATCGTTTCCGCAATCCGGTCTTCCGCATCTTCCACACTGAGCTGGAAGCCGTATATGAAGAAAAGAACCGCACGCTCGATAACGATAACCGCAAGGTATCTGAGCTGCTGCTCTCTAACCTCTTCCTCAATCACAACTATGGCAAGCAGACAACAATAGGCACCATTGATCACCTTAAAAATCCTTCGCTGCTGGAGATCAGAAAGTACTTCAACACATACTATGTGCCCAACAACATGGGTATCATCATCGCCGGCGATTTCGACCCCGATGTAATGATCGGCAAGGTAGATGATTACTTCTCTAAGCTCAATTCTAAGAAGATCACCCCTTATACTTTCAAACCCGAAGAACCGATTACAGCTCCTATAGAAAAGGAAGTAAAAGGTCCTGATGCTGAGTTTGTAGCCATCGGTTACCGCTTGCCTGGCATACATGCCAAAGACGCTATTCTTGCCGACATTGTTGGCCAGATACTTACCAATGGCCGTGCAGGATTGATAGACCTTAACCTGGTTAAGAAACAAAAGCTACTCCGCGCATCTGCCAGTGCCGATATTCTCATAGATCATGGCTACATGTACCTGCAGGGCAATCCTACAATGGGTCAAAGCCTTGAAGAAGTAAAGTCATTGATGCTTGGAGAGATCGAAAACCTGAAGAAGGGCAACTTCGACGACAATCTGGTTTTATCTATCATCAACAACCAGAAGAAAAGTATGATGCAGCAGAGCGAGAACTACGGTACCCGTGCCCGCGCATTGATGAACGCCTTCACTTCAGAAGAAGACTGGCAGGAAGATGTGGACTACATCGAGCGCCTGTCTGCTATCAGCAAAAAAGACATCACCGACTTCGCCAACAAGTATTTTGCCAATAACTATGTGGCCGTCTACAAGCGCAAGGGCGAAGACAAGAACCTGGTTAAAGTAAGCAAGCCACCAATCACGCCTGTTGAGACAAATGCTAAGTCTCAGTCATGGTTTGTAAAGGAAGTGAACAATATGGCTGTAGCGCCACTGTCACCGGTATGGCTCGATTATAACAAAGACATGAGCAAGAGCAACATTGGCCCTGCAGAGTTGCTGTATGTGCATAACAACGACAATGGTCTGTTCCGTATGGCCTACCGCTTCAAGATGGGTACATGGAATGATAAGCGTCTTGCAATAGCCGCACAATACCTGCAGTTCCTGGGTACTGAAAACAAAAGTGCAGAAGATTTCTCAAAGGAGTTTTACAAACTCGCCTGCAGCTTTAATGTCAATGCTACAGGTGAATTCACTACAGTATCCGTTGAAGGCCTGCAGGAAAACTTCGATCAGGCAGTTGCGTTGCTCGATGATCTGCTTACCAACTGCGTTGCAGATGATAAGGCACTCAATGCACTTAAAGCCCGCATAGCCAAAAGCCGTGCCGATGCCAAGAACAATAAGGGCCAGATCATGCAGGGCCTTACCAGCTATGCGCAATACGGCGCCGGCAATCCGTTCAACAATGTATTAAGTAACGATGAACTGAAAAACCTTACCAGTGCTGAGCTGACCACATTGCTACACGACCTCTGCAGCTATAGCCACCGCATCATCTATTACGGTCCTGCAGCTATCGGTGCACTCACCACAGAATTAAAGACCGCACACAAGATGCCGGGAATGTTCCGCGCAGCTACAGCACCAAAGGTCTTTACGTTCACTACCCAAAATAAGAACGAAGTACTGTTCGCCAACTACGACATGGTGCAGAGTGAGATCCGCTGGATAAGGAATGTACCGGGTTACAGTGCCGACAAGCAACCGGTCATTGATATCTTCAACAATTACTTCGGTGCAGGCATGGGCGCACTGGTATTCCAGACCATAAGAGAGAGCAAAGCGTTGGCCTATTCAACCAATGCCTACTACAGGGCCCCTGATAAAAAAGACGATCCTTATACAGTTACAGCCTACATTGGTTGCCAGGCCGATAAGTTCAATGAGTCGGTAAAGGCTATGAACGAACTGCTTAATGATCTGCCATCGCTCGAAAACAACATGATGTCGGCTCGCTCTGCTGTAAAGAAAGATATAGAAACAGACCGCATCACACAAGATGGCATTATCTATAACTACATCACTGCCGAGCGCAAAGGATTGAACGAAGACATCCGCAAAAGGATCTATGAGAATGCCGACAGGATACAGTTCAACGACCTTAAGCAATTCCATAGCGCCAACATCGCCAACAAACCATATACCTACTGCATCCTCGCCTCAGAAAACAAACTGAGCATGGATGATGTAAAGAAAGTAGGCGAAGTAAAGAAGCTGTCAATGGAAGATATCTTCGGGTACTAACAATTACAATAACACTGGTCGAAGCGTCCCGCTTCGTCCCAACGCATGCAAGCGTCTCGCTTGCGAACAAAACAATAGGGCTGCAAGTTCACAACTTGCAGCCCTATTGTTTTATAACTTTTTGAGTTTACTGTATCACTATCTTCCTGCTATCTACCTTATTCAGGCTCTGTATTCTTAATACATAAATGCCTTTAGCCCATGTGGCAGTACTTATTGCTGCCGATTTATTGAATACTGCTGTTGACGTATTAAACACCAACTGCCCGTTCATGTTCACTACCGATAGGTTGGTCAGCTCATCATCTGAAAGGTTATCCCAGTTCACAACAAGTGTATTGGTTGTGTTATTTACATAAGATACTACCGATTGCATGTAGCTCTTTACATCATTCACACCCACTGTGCAGCTACCCCATATACAATCAGCGTATTCCGGATGGTCAATGAATGGATTCCTGTTGTTCTGCAATGGGTATACTGCATTATTACGGTCTATTTCCTTCTGGCTAACAGGGTCGTTATGGTGCCAGTCGAGCAGCATGTTTATTGCCCATGGCGTAAACGTAAGGCCATTTGCTGTTTCCCAGCTCGTGAACTTCACACTATCCTGTGCGGTCCAGTAGCAGGTAGCCACATAAAAATAGTTACGCGCCAGGTCGCCTTTATATTCATCAATTGGTTCGTAGCAGTTACCCGATGACAGCAGATTCACACCTATCTTGCCACCATTGGTAAATGTTTGAGTTGCAGTGCCCACCTTGCCATATGGTAAATTACCTCTTTGTCCGTTTACAAAGTAATCCGTAGGATACACTATAAACAGGTCATTCTGCATAGGGGTGTCGCTGGCAAATTTGCTTTGCGGCCAGGTATGCTCTCTGTTGTAGCAGCTACCTTCTGCGGTTGGGCTTACACTACCACACTGGTTACCTCCGGATGACGTTGGCCCAAGCGTATATTCATATGCGGGTGTACCACTTGGTATGTCCGAATACATATCCCATAGTTTTCCGTTTGCCTTCTTATCTGTTGTAAAGTATGCATTCCACAATCCCGGGGTGTAAGAGAGAGTGGTGTGCGGGCGTATGATGTTACGCAATGCCACGCGCAATGGCTGGCCACTAAGTCCGGTAGCGGTATTATAATACCCTGCTGGTATCTGTGCCATTGCCACTATTGGGAAAATAGCTAAAATCGATAGGAGAATTCTTTTCATCTGATATATTTTGCCAAAAATACATTATTTACTCTTAGTGAGCATTTGCCGACATGTTATGACAAATCTTTTACTCATGCTGCCAGGAAAATAAAAGTAGAAGTAGTTCTATAAATTTTGCAATATGTCACATATAACTAAATTGTAAGTTATTTAATTACAAACCCATATGTTATACCCTTCATAAACTCCCTATTTAACCACTTTTTTTGGTAGCTTGAGATGCAAAAGAGCTAATTTAGCAGCCCATTATGAATGACCTTACTTTATAAATTTTTTGAAAACCCTATTCTAAAACCGCCTTCTAAATGCAATTTTTCAAAAAAAGAGTTCCTATTGCATACACTTTGATACTTGCTGTCATTTGTAGTGCACTTAGCTTTTATGTATTAAAAAAGTACACTACCACCACTGCTGTGGCTACCGAGCAGCCAACTGGCTATTCCAACTCCGAAAAGTGTAGCTACACTATTGAGAGACTAAAAGGGTACAGTTATATAAAGCCCCTTATTACCGAAGAGCCGGAATGCGAATCTAAAGAACTCGCTTCACTGAAGCAGGATATCGCCGCTTTAATAGATAACGAGAAACAAGCCGGAATTCTAAACGCAGCATCGGTTTATATTAAGGATTTTGCTACCGATAACTGGACCTCTATAAACCCCGGCGAGAGATTCCTCCCCGGCTCGCTCTTTAAGCTGCCTACACTTATGACAATTCTAAAAATGTCAGAAAGTGACCCTTCCCTATTAAATAGGAAAATTGTGTACCAACCCAAGGAAGTTGTCAATATTAAGCAGACATACAAAACAAAGTCATTACAACCCGGGCAGTCATATACAGTAAAAGAACTATTGACTTATATGATCGCTTACTCCGACAATTCGGCTGTGCAGTTATTGAACAGGGAGATGAATCCTGACGTGTTGATAAGATTATTCTCAGATCTTGGCCTTACTCCGCCTAAAGCTGCTGACTACATGACTTATACTATCACTACACGCGACTATTCCATATTTATGGCGGCTTTATATAATGCGGCATATCTAACTATCCCGAATTCCGAATTTGCAACATCCCTCATGGCACAATGCAATTTTAAAGATGGCCTGCTCAAAGGATTACCTGCTGATGTAAAAGTGGCGCATAAGTTTGGAGAAGCCGGCGCCAATCAGGTAAGCGAGCTGCACGAAACCGGAATTGTGTATTTTAATAACAGCGCTTACCTCATTACCGTAATGACCAATGGCCCCGACCTGAAAAAACTCGCAGAGACGATCAGTGAGATATC
Organism: Flavipsychrobacter stenotrophus; assembly: GCA_947371715.1. GTDB lineage: Bacteria > Bacteroidota > Bacteroidia > Chitinophagales > Chitinophagaceae > Flavipsychrobacter > Flavipsychrobacter stenotropha_C. The sequence goes on along the minus strand of CANBQQ010000289.1, from coordinate 42 downwards.
TAAGATCACCTATGCAAGAATGAAACAAAACGCATAGTATTC
>CANBQQ010000288.1 GCA_947371715.1 Flavipsychrobacter stenotrophus | reverse complement strand
ATATTAGTAGGAGAAGGCCGCAATAACTTTATCCTTGAGTGGAATACAGAAGACATGACTGCTGACGAGACTGACATACCGGTTGAGGTAACAGAAGAGACTCACTTACCGGAAAGCGTCATAACTGACGAGAACGAGGCTGACACAGAAAATCCGGCATAGATATTGATACGTATATAACGTAGGCAGAGTGATCTGCTGAACTAAATTCCCCAATGCACTGTCGGACAGTAGCGAAGGGGCATTTTAGTTTTAGGGAAGATCAAACTTTATAAAATTAAAAGAGCCGTCTAGCTTTTAAACTATACGGCTCTTTCGTTATTATATTTCACTAGTAAGCATTAATTACCAACCAGCTTTCTGCAACTTTTCAGCAACTTCTTTCACCTTATCTGTCTTATTCAGGATCACGTAGATCTGCTTCAAACAATCTAATGTTGAGTGATAAATGTCCTGGTCATTACCTTCCACCTTACCTCTTGCATCATAGATAGCTGCTGCTTTTTCGTAAGGAACCATAGCCTTATTAAACTGCACATCGCGCTTTGTTTTCAGGTCCTCATACTTCTTATTATCAGCAGTAGAGGTACCGGTTATCAGGTTCATCTGCTCATTATATTCATAAGCCAACTGATAATAAACGCTACCCAATGCGCTGTTATAACTAGGGTTTTCAGGAGCCAACTTTACTGCACGGCTCAGGGAAACATCTGCCTTTGTCATCAACTCAGCTGCATTTGCAGGTTTCTTATCTTTAGCGTCTTTAGGTGTAGCTAATGTCTGGTATAATATGCCCAGGTTGAAGTTCAGATCCGCATTGTTTGGTTCTTTTGCTACATCATCTTCCATTTTCTTCAACAGGTCTGTAGTCTTACCATTCTTCATCAAGGTGTTCATTTCCATGTTCTTGATGTTCGGATCGTCAGGATATGCAGCACGGGCTTCTGCAGTAGCAGCCAATTCTTCAGCTGCCATCTTATTTGCATTCTCCTTGTTGTACTTCTCGTAAGATTCCAACAAGATAATGTAGTTGTCCTTGGTCTTGCTGATCGGGTTGTTCTTGATGCTGTTGATCATTTTGATCACCTCTTCGCTATTACCCAAAGCATAGGCGCTACGTGCCATTTGTGTTTCTGCAGTTGCAGACATAGTATCTATTTTCTTAGCCACCATGCCTTCCATAAACTTATCAAAACGATGACCTCCACCAAGATTGTGGATCTTAACGGCATTCTTCATGTACTCTATTGATTCAGCATACTTCTTATCGTTGTAGGCATTGATACCATCATTAAAGTACATCATTGCACCAAACATAAGCGCACCGTTTACTTCATCAACCTTGTAGTCAGGCTTTAGCTCCGCAAGCTTTATCATTTCCTGAGTACCTTCCCTATAAGGGTTAGCACCTTTGTATTTGTCAACCTGTTGCATCGCAACATAAATAATACCTTTTGCAAACAAAGTCTTTGGCTTTCCCTTTGTTTCGGGGTGAACCGCCGCTTTGTCTATGTCCGCTTTGGCGTCATCCCAACTTTTGGTATTAAAATTAGTAAGCGCAGAGGTAACATATTTATCCTGTGCTATGCCGGCATATGTAAGCCCTACTGCTGCGACAACTAAAATTGCTTTTTTCATCTAAGTTCTATGTTAATTGTTACTGATTATTTTTAAGCTCTAATCTATTCTTCTACTTCAGGTGCAGCTTCTGCATCTGTTGCTGTGTTTTCTCCGTCAACACTGCCGGCACCTTCACCCTCTGCTGCTCCACCTTCTTCTGTGTTATCGTCATCATCAGATCCAACAACCGCCTGCTCCTTAATAGATGCTACCGCAGCAATTTTATCTTTAGCGTCGATGTTGATCAACTTCACACCCTGCGCTGTTCTGCCGGTCTCTCTGATGTTATCTACCTTCATCCTGATAGTTACACCAGACTCACATGTAATGATCAGATCATCACTTTCATCAACAATAAGCAATCCAACCAGCGGACCGGTCTTATCAGTTATGTTCATTGTCTTCACACCCTTACCACCACGGTTAGTAACACGATAAGACAAAGCATATTTCTGCGGATCGCCATTCTCGTCATTGATCAAAATGATATTGCTGGCATCTTCTGCCTGCTCTTCACCTTCTACTGCTTCTATCTCTCCTACCTTCTTGAAGAATGGTGTACGCTTACCCATACCCTTTTCAGAAACAACCATGATCTGTTTACCCAGTTCTTTCTTAGAAACGCAGATCATACCTATCACCTCATCATTGTTCTCATCCAATTCTATGCCAAACACACCAATCGCACCACGGCCTGTAGGACGAACCTTCTCCTGCGGGAAGCAAACAGCGCGACCCGAACGGATAGCCATCATCACATAATCACCATCCTGAGTCAATGAAACGTCCAATAATTCGTCACCTTCTTCAATGGTTATTGCATTAACACCCGTAGAACGCGGACGACTGAAATCTTCCAGTCTTGTCTTCTTGATGATACCCTTCTTAGTGCATAATACCAGGAAGTGACTATCTATAAAGTCCTTATCTTCCAGCTTAGGTACATCTATTACCGTGCGGATCTTATCATCAGCAGGTATCTGCATCATGTTCTGAATAGCACGTCCTCTGCCGTTCTTATCACCCTCAGGTATCTCATATACCTTCAACCAGTAGCAACGTCCCTTTTCTGTAAAGAACATCAACGTATGGTGGGTAGATGCTACGAACAAATGCTCTATATAATCTTCTTCACGTGTTTTGCCACCCATTGCACCACGGCCTCCACGGCGTTGTGAACGGTATTCGTCGGCTGATGTGCGCTTGATATAACCCAGGTGAGAAACAGTGATGATCACATCTTCTTTCTCAATAAGGTCTTCAATGCTCATTTCATCGGCCATATAATGGATCTCACTCTTGCGCTCATCACCAAATTTCTTCTGTATTTCCAACAGCTCGTCTTTGATTATCTGGTAACGCTGATCTACATTATCCAATATGCCCTGCAGGTGTGCTATCAGTTTCATCAACTCAGCATGCTCTTCAACAATTTTGTTGATCTCCATACCTGTCAAACGCTGTAAACGCAATTCCAGAACGGCTTTAGCCTGTATCTCGGTCATGCCGAACTGAGTGATCAAACCTTCCTTCGCAATATCAGGCGTAGTAGAGTTACGGATCAACGCAATTACTGCATCCAGATGATCTAAGGCTATCAGATAACCTTCCAATATGTGAGCGCGCTTTTTAGCTTCTCTTAGTTCATACTCCGTTCTGCGTACTACTACTTCATGACGGAAAGTGATGAATTCAGAGATCAGATCTTTAAGGTTCAGCGTACGCGGACGGCCATTGACCAATGCCACGTTGTTGATACCATAAGATTTCTGCAATTCGCTATATTTATATAGCTGGTTGATGATCACCTGAGCAACAGCATCGCGGCGGATCTCGACAACTACACGAGTACCTTCTTTATTAGATTCATTGGCAACGTGCGTAATACCATCAATGATCTTACTATTAACCAGGTAACCAATTTTCTCAGTAAGCGCATCGCGGTTTACCTGATAAGGGACTTCAGTAATTACGATTGTTTCCCTGCCGTTCTTCTGCGTTTCCACATTTACCTTACCGCGAAGTACTACCCTGCCGCGGCCGGTCATGAAGCCTGCCTTTATACCTTCTACACCGAAGATGATACCACCTGTTGGAAAATCAGGCGCCTTCACATACTTCATCAGGTCTTCTATGGTAATATCTCTGTCGTCTATATAAGCTATACAGCCATCAATAACCTCTGTAAGGTTGTGCGGCATCATATTGGTAGCCATACCTACGGCAATACCAGATGAACCGTTAACCAGCAGTTGCGGTATGCGTGTAGGCAATACTGTAGGCTCTTCAAGGCTATCATCAAAGTTCAGGCTGAAGTCAACCGTTTCCTTATCAAGATCTTCCATCATTGCCTCACCCAGCTTGTGCATACGCACCTCGGTATAACGCATTGCTGCCGGACCATCACCATCGGCCGATCCGAAGTTACCCTGACCGTCTACTACCATGTACCTCATGCTCCATGGCTGGGCCATACGCACTATTGCATCGTAAACGGAAGTATCACCATGCGGGTGATACTTACCCAATACCTCCCCTACAATACGGGCAGATTTCTTATGTGGCTTGTTGAATGTATTTCCTAACTCATGCATTGCGAACAATACCCTGCGGTGAACCGGCTTCAAGCCGTCTCTTACATCGGGGAGCGCACGACCAACAATTACCGACATAGAGTAATCTATATAGGCTGTTTTCATCTGCTCCTCAATATTTACCCGAATGATCTTATCATTCTCTTCAGGCGTTTCTTGCGGCAATAAATTATCGTTATTTTGATCCATAAATCACTCTTAAAAAAGGATGCGCAAATATAACGTTTTCCACACGTATTTATGCCTTAAATATGCCTGTAGGATACGTTAAACAGCCACTTGTTAATAACCCTGTGGATTACTCACCAAAACCGCTCTAAAAAAGGATTTTAAGCTATATTATAACAACAAATCATCTGTGTCATACTGAGATTCTCAATGCTATATTGCCTACAATAAAAGACGCAGTATCAACATTAAAACTTGGGTGGCTGAGTAAAAAAAGTATTCAATGGTTACTCACTATCTTCGCAATGGCAAATATCAGCTGAAAACGTATCGACCCAATGACGCTTTTTATTAAAAATATGGTATGTAATCGCTGCAAAACCGCAGTAAAAAATGAATTGGACAAATTGGGGCTACACGCAAGCAATATTGCCCTGGGAGAGGTAGAATTGACCGAGAAGGAGCTGTCACCACAAATGTCCATGCTGCTTGCAGAAGCACTCAAAGCCAATGGATTTGAACTGATAGACGACAGAAAAAGCCGCATCATTGAAAAGATAAAGACCGTGATCGTAAACCTGGTGCATCATAGCGGCGA
>CANBQQ010000287.1 GCA_947371715.1 Flavipsychrobacter stenotrophus | reverse complement strand
AGAACCAGCGCCAGATCAGCCTTGCGCTCGTAAACCATAACACACAAACAAAAGAGCAACTGTGCACCAAAGAAATAGCTATAGGTGGGAATACATGCGAAACCAAGTACCGATGAAACAGTAAACAAGCGCAGTTCGCGCCTGCCTTTATCAATCAAATAACTCAACAACGATACATAGGACATCCAGCCAAATAACAGCTGCAATTCATACCCTCTGTTCTGCTGTGCCAATATGAAGGTAGTAAACTGAAACATAAGCGGCAAACAAGCTATTGCCGATACTGCCCGGTTTTTTACCAATTTATTCAACCACCCGAACGCAACAACCAACATAGACAAATACGCCACAAATGATATCGCCCTTCCGGTATATACCGCATCGCTAAAAGTTGCCTTAGCAACCAGATTATTAAGCAGATTAAAGAAGATGTGGTTATTAGGCATCATATAGTATGCCCATGTTTTGAATAATGATGTCTCCGCGCAATACACTGCCGAAAAGATCTCGTCGCCGCTTGGCCCCAGCTGCACCTGCCCTCTATACCAGAAGTACGCTGGTATACCCAACAATACCAGAGGCAAATAACTCATCCGGTTTATCGGTTCCCTCTTCCCGTCCCTTACACCCACAGCCACTTTCACCTGTTTGTATCTATGCAAACAATAGCCGATCAGTGCAATACACAATCCAACGCCAATTCCGGCAAGTTGATTCCCTTGTATCTTTACATGTTCGTTAAAGTACCTGGTTGTAAACTCGCTTGATTTATAAAAACAGGCATCAGAGGGGAAGTACTGTTGTATGAGTCTATCCCTCCCCGAGAAAATATACTGCAGCAAATGAAGCAGATAAAGTACGAGCATTACTACTGCGCTCAAGTATATCAGCCCGGTCGTCTTTATTCCGTTAAATATACTTTTCAGAGTAGCCATACTTTATGATACGCCCCATAGCGCTCCGCAAATATATTTCATTAAGTTAAACCGATATAGTATTTCACTTTCTACCTCTCGCTCCTGGTCGTTACATGAAGATTTATAGGAATAAATGCCGATCTTTAATCAATGTCCACCCACATCAAAAAAGCAAAAGACCTGCAGGTATGAAAAGTTGATAAAAGAGGAAGAAACAGTAATAAGTAACTTGTTGTTGATACAGAAAAAATACGCTGCAGACAACGACTTTCCTTTACGAGAAAAGAAACTGATTTGATTCTATCGCAGAAAGCCATGACTAATAAAGACGCACATGGCGCAGTATCATCACCTTTCCCTGTCCACCTGCCATAATGATCAGTTTGCCATGTCTAGCCTTTTTAATAACATGAAATTGCTCTTGATTGGAGAATGTAGACCAGTTGATCCCGTTATCATAAGAAATATCCTGACCAGACGGCCCTACCGCAAGTAGCGTTCCATCTGCCATAGGTTTGATAGCATCAGGAGCTGCGATAACACATTCCCTGTAGCCGCGAGTTGTCGCAACGGGTGCATGCCACGTTCTGCCTCGGTTATGAGTATAAAGGCAATTAGCTTCACTCAGCGTATCTCGTTTATAGTCACCCCCTGCAATAAACCATCTTCTGCGGCTGATAGCCAGAAATGAAAAAATACCCCTACTGCTCTCCCCCTGCAATATAGGCGTAGACACACTCGTCCACTTACCTCCATTATTCTTTGAAATGAGCAACCTCGACACCGTTCCCCCAGTTGCTATAAGCAACCGTTTCTTATTTAGGTATTTGATACAAGTACCACTTGCTGCAAACGATGCTTCTCCTGTACTCATCAGGGGTCTTTGATTTATCGGCAGTTCTGTCCATGTCCTTCCACCATCAACTGTATTCAGCAACAGCATACGCCCGTTTATGGGGTCGCCATAAACCATGCCCTTCTCTTGTGTTGCAAAGTCAACACCATCAATAAAAGCTGCAGTGTCATCATTTTCATAGACCTTCTTCCACGATACGCCTCCATCATCAGTACGAAGAATATAAGCCGGAGAACCCGCATGTGCGATTACCGCCTCCTTGTCATTAAATGCATACAAACTCCTGAAATCACATTGCTCATATCCCTTCACCTGTTGCCATGCCCAGTCTTTACCACCATTCACAGTCTTGCCCACCCAACCCTTACTGCCACTTACCCACGCTACACTGTCATCTACAACCGATAACCCACGAAAAGAAGCATTGGTTTTCGTGTCTACATGCCACCACTCTGCAACCCTCGCAGATGCCGCCGTAAGCGACAATAACAACAAACAGCACAACATCCATCTTTTCATACCGAATAACATTCTTTTTAAAATTCGCCAACTGCAAAAAATTACAGCAGTAGGCGAATCACTAAGAATAAAGATCGGTAACTTTATTTCATATTACACCTCCAATGAAAACACTTTTATTCGCATTACTATTATTCCCTTTCTATCTCTCTGCTCAGGTTGTCACCACAATCGTTGGCACAGGCACTGGCGGATTCAGTGGCGATAACAACGCAGCTACAGGTGCTCAACTCAGCAGGCCAACATCTATAGCATTCGACAAGGCAGGTAACATGTATATCGCCGATGCAGATAATTACCGGGTACGTAGGGTCAATACCGCCGGCATAATCACCACAATCGCAGGCAACGGCACATCGGGGTTTAGTGGCGAAAATGGACCTGCTACAGATGCATCCATAACGCCAACCAGCGTCGTTACAGACACACTTGGCAATATCTATATAGCCGAGTTATCCCGAATACGAAAGATCAGCAGTGCAGGTATCATCACCACCATAGCAGGCAATGCAACACTCGGCTTTAATAGCGATAGCATCCCCGCCACAGCTGCAACACTACACACGCCCTACCTCGGGTTTGTTGATACAAGCGGAGCACTTTACTTTTCCGACAGCTACAATCACCGAATAAGAAAAATAGATGCTACCGGTATTATTTCAACAGTAGTCGGTGTTGGTACCAGTGGATCCGCTGGAGACGGTGGCCCGGCAAGCGCAGCCAATTTAAATACTCCCTGCTTCATCTCACACAATGCAAAAGGAGAATTGCTGATACCCGACATGGGTGCCCGGCGCGTACGTAAGGTAGATACAGCGGGCATCATCAATGCATTTGCAGGCACAGGCGGCGGTGGCAGTGGAGGAGACGGTGGTCCTGCGCTCACAGGTACTGTAGGCACCTGCATTGGTGCCGCGTGCGATGATGCAGGCAATGTATACATCACCTCTACCGGCACAAATATCATCAGAAAGGTCGACACTGCAGGTATCATCACCCGCATCGCAGGGACAGGCGCAATGGCCTACAGCGGAGATAATGGACCTGCGCTGCTGGCAGAATTCAACTACATCAACCAGGTTGTCCCTCACAACGGCGATCTCTATGTCGTTGACATGTACAACAATCGCATCCGCAAAATAGCCCTTAGTACAACTTCGGTCGATAAAAACTTTGGCGGCAACAACATACTAACCATATTTCCCAATCCGGCCATCGATCAGATTACGATCACTGCGCCAACCAAAATAAATGACGCTATCATTACTGATCTATCTGGGCAAATAGTGGCATCATACCCTTGCACTTCAACAAAAGAATATCAGGCAAAATTGAATATTAATACACTTCCGCCGGGCATGTATTTAGTAAAGGTTAATGGTAGGTATTCGGTTCGCTTCAATAAGATTTGACCAATGCATCAAAACATCTAATTTAGTCATCCACATTTCTATTGTACATGAACACTTTTAAACAAACACTTCGAGCACTTTCTATACTCGTAATTACCATCTCATTAAGCGTCACCTCTTTCGCACAAAAGCCCGAATGGTCCAAACCCTACAAACCATTCCGCATAGCCGGCAATCTATACTACGTAGGCACTTATGATCTGGCCTGCTACCTCATCACTACGCCCAAAGGCCACATGCTTATCAACTGCGCATTAGAAAGCACTGTTCCTGCTATTCGCCAACACGTAGAAGAGTTGGGTTTCAAGTTCACCGACATCAAAATATTGCTCTCCTCACAGGCACACTTCGACCACGTAGGCGGTATGGCCGGCATTCAGAAGCTCACGAAAGCCAAAGTAATGATAGACGAAGCAGATGCACAGGTAATGGAAGATGGCGGTAATTCAGATTACCTGTTTGGGGGCAAAGGTATCGGTAGTATGTTCAGGCCAGTTCACGTAGATCGCAGGCTCAAAGACCAAGACCTCATCACCCTTGGCGGTATGAATATCACTTTCCTGCATCATCCCGGGCACACTAAGGGTGCATCCAGCTACTCATTTGTTGTCAGAGATAACAAGCGCTCATACAAAGTACTCATAGCCAATATGCCCACCATTCTTGATAGCACCACCGCAGGCATGCCCTCTTATCCTAATGTAGCCACAGACTTTGCTTACACACTAAAATCTCTGAAAGAACAGAAATTCGACCTCTGGCTATGCGCCCACGCTAGCCAGTTCGACCTACACGAAAAGCGCAAAGAAGGTGATGTCTATAGCCCGAAGATCTTTATGGATCGTAAAGACTACGACGAAGAAGTAACCGACCTATATAATGAATATCTGAAGAAGCTCGGACACTGATTACCGCATGAAGTACTCTATTTAGGCTGAGTAGCCTTAATAGACAGCACATACTTATAAACAGCATCCTTCTGTGCACTTGTCAACATTGCCTTCTCACTCATATCATCTATTATCCCTCCCCATTCGCTGGTTGGTATAGGATTGATGGCTTTGGCATTATGGCAGTTGATACAAGTACCCTGCGCATAGAGCACGTATCCTTCCTTTAGTTTTTCCAGCTTCAATCCTTTGTATTGCGGCTCTATAGCTGCCAGCTCATCATTACCCGGCGCATAAATACCATCTGCGGGTTTTGAAAACAGGAACGGGCTGGCAGGACTACTGGCCGGCGCGTCGGGCGATTTGTCTGGTATAGGCTTTGCAGGCAGACT
>CANBQQ010000286.1 GCA_947371715.1 Flavipsychrobacter stenotrophus | reverse complement strand
GGTATATTACTCCTATCAACGACTACATTAAACAGTAAGTGAAAAGTAGTAATGATGGCGAAGGTATCACATGTCTATAGCAAAGTCAGGAAGCAACTGTGCAACGATGCCGAATGTATCGCATGTCTGTGTAAGCGATTTTTCCAGATCCTTTTCGGCGTAATCATAACGACTACATCGCAGTAGTTGCCAGTCTTCTGACACCCTTAAATACTGTTTCAATAACAACATTTAATAAAGAAACGCAGAAAACCTGAAGCGCTGGCTGAGCTTGCGAAGAGCGGTCTAGCCAACCACAACCACACGCAGCATAGCTCCTTTTGCGTGCGGAGCAGTTCGCAAAAGTGCCGTTTTCCCTGCCTGCCGGCAGGCAGGTTTGTTTCTTTCGGAGTTTATCCCGCTTATTGCGGGACGGCAGCACAAAGAAAAAAATTAAGCGGTTGGATATAAAAGTAGTTCGCTCTCCGCTCTCTTTCTCGCTCTCACCTTACATGCCCGATAATTTCCTCATCAGGTTCACACCACCCTTCTTCTGGCCATTCACCTGGGCATTACCGCTTTTACCGCCGCTCTTCTTAGAGGCCTGGCCGGAAAATGATATTGACTTTGATGGGAGCTTTGCGCCTTTCTTTGGTGCTGCTTTAGATTGTGGTGCTGCTTTCTTTTCCGGAGTGTCCATTTGATATGATGTTTACAATTGAACCTGTAAGCTAACCAAAATGTACGAACATCAGTAGAAAATCACTGCGGATGTATAATAATTGAGCAATTTATTTTTGATTATTCCGATTATTATTTACTTTGTTAGTTCATAGACGAAATGATAAAAAACTAAAAACGTATGTCAGACCAGCAAGTAAAGAAATTTCCATCAGACATTGAAATATCAAGGGCGGCAAAGCTATTGCCAATTGCCAAAATAGCCGCCAACATTGGTATAGATCCCGAAGACATTATACCATACGGTAAATACAAGGCTAAAATACCACTGTCATACATTAACGAAGACAAGATAAAGGAAAGCAACCTGATATTGGTTACCGCAGTTACCCCTAACAAGGCAGGTGTGGGTAAGACCGTTACCAGCGTAGCCTCATCACTGGGCTTGAACTATATAGGTAAGAAAACAGCTGTTGCCCTACGCGAACCCAGCCTTGGACCATGCTTTGGCATGAAGGGCGGTGCCGCAGGCGGTGGCTATTCGCAGGTATTGCCTATGGATGAGATCAACCTCCACTTCACCGGCGATTTCCACGCTATCACTTGTGCCAACAATATGATAGCTGCCCTGCTTGATAACTATCAGTATCAGAATCGTAAGAACGACAAAGGACTGGAGCGTATAGTGTGGCGCCGTGTGCTGGATGTGAACGACCGTTCGCTCCGCCAGATAGTTACCGGCCTTGGTGGCACAGGTAATGGTATACCTACAGAAGCAGGTTTCGATATTACTACCGCATCTGAGATCATGGCACTCCTTTGCCTGGCTACAGACCTTGACGATCTGCAGGCACGTATTGAGCGCATAGTATTGGGTTTCAGGTACGATAAAACGCCATTCACGGTTAAAGACCTGGGCGTAGCAGAAGCAATAACTGTATTGCTGAAAGACGCTATTATGCCTAACCTGGTGCAGACCACCGAGAACACTACAGCGTTTGTACATGGTGGCCCGTTTGCCAATATAGCCCATGGTTGCAACTCGGTAATAGCTACCAAGATGGCCATGAGCAGCAATGAATACGTGGTTACAGAATCGGGCTTCGGCAGCGACCTCGGTGCAGAAAAATTCCTCGATATTAAGTGCCGCCTTACAGGCCTTAAGCCAAAGGCAACCGTAATAGTAGTAACCACAGGTGCGCTGAAACTGCATGGTGGCGTAGCTGACGGAGAAATATCCAAGCCAAACAAAGAGGCCATGATAACAGGTATGGCCAACCTGAGCAGGCACATCAACAACATGAAGGAGTTTGGACAGAGCGTTATCGTATCGTTCAACCGCCACAAGCACGACATTGATGATGAAGTGAACTACCTGGAGCAGTGGTGTACCGACGAAGGTGTGGCATTTGCTATAAACAATGGCTTTACCAGCGGTGGCGAAGGCGCTGCAGCACTGGGCAAGAAGATTGTAGAAGTAGTAGAGAACAACCCTAGCAAAGACATCAACTTCTCTTACGACCTTACCGACCCTATTGGCACCAAGATTGAGAAGATAGCCAAACGCGTATATAAGGCGGGCGAAGTAACCTTCAGCCAGACAGTAGAGAACAAGATAAAATCATACACTAAGAATGGCTGGGCCAACCTGCCTATCTGCATAGCCAAAACACAATACTCCTTCAGCGACGACCCTAAGCGCGTCAACGCACCCGAAGGCTTCAGCCTCCATATCCGCGATATCGTTATCCAGGCAGGCGCCGGCTTCATCGTAGCCATCGCCGGTGAGATCATGCGTATGCCGGGCCTACCAGAAGATCCACAAGCTTACCGCATTAAGCTGGTTGATGGTGAGATCGAGGGATTGAGTTAATTCCATTTAGAAAAGAACAAAAGGAGCGACATAGTAAATACACTATGCGCTCCTTTTTATTTCTTAAAATGCCGTTATCTGAGTAAAAATTCCTCTGCGCTATTACAATTTTTTAAGTTTTCCTTTAAATCACTGTAAATTGAAAATTCCAATAATATATCGTCATTATTTAAGTTCCATCTAGGGTCGGGAAATTTCCCTTCATACCAATAGATTTCCGTCATAAAATCCAACAACAAAAATAATCGAGTACAGTTGTTTTTTGTTCCAAATTTTGACTTCTTCAACATATGTAAGGCGACGTGTCTGTTAAAATCACTATGTGCATCCCCTGAAAAGGTAGGTTTATACAAAGTTTTATTTATTATATTATCACAAATACTTGAATACACCCGATGAAATTGAATATTCCCAGGGCATGGTTGACGTAAAGGGCCCTGTTTAAAGAATTTTCGATAGTCGTCAAATTCTGGCTTTTCACTAAAACCATCATATCGTTTCCATTTTAACAACACGCCTTCAATGACTGGAGCCAATGTTAAAAAACATGCAATGTAATTCTGCCTGTAATAGGATATTAAAGAGGAATCAACGATTTTATCAAACTCCTTAAATATCTCATATTGGCTAATTCTTCCCTTTTTTTGTTGCGCTCTCCACTTAGGGTGCATATTTATACTTTCAATAAAATCAATTATATTTTGCTCAGTAGAGGGTAGATCGTTTGCAAAATCTTTTATTTTTTCATAGTCGCGTTCTGTTGCCCATAAAGGGATGCCTAAAGCATAATTTGAAAGCGTATCGTTAAGACTAAAAATATCATTAATTGTTTCGTTAGGTGTTACCAATACATGAGGCTTTTTTTGGCTCTTTACATTTTCCCTTCTTGCCTCTTCCAGTTGAATATTATAAGCCAAATTGCTTACCCTGTACCAATCTTCATTTGTTAAAAACATGGTTTTCAATTCATCAACAGTTTTGTTCTCGTTCCTTATTTTATTAATAATATCAAGTGCTTGTTTTTTTGACTTTCCCATACAGTAAAAATATTTAAAATTCCATGTTCAGCGTAGTCTTCCTGACTACGTCGTATCGGTTCGCAATCTTCAGATTCTGTAAAACTATTCACGATAATTTGTATCTACGAAACAAGAAGCGTTGGCTGAGCTTGCGAAGAGCGGTCGAGCCAACCACAACAACACGCAGCATAGCTCCTTTTGCGTGCGGAGCGATTCGTTCCAACTAAAGTCGGGACCGTTTTCCCTGCCTGCCGGCAGACAGGTTTTGTTACTTTTCGCAGTTTATCCCGCTTATTGCGGGACGGCAGCACAAAGAAAAGTAAACAAGCAGTTGGATGTATAAGCAGGTTATTGGTAAACCTTTTATTGCGGGACGGCAGCACAAAGAAAAGTAAAGAAGCGGTTGGATAATTAAGCTACCGAACACAATTTACTTCCCCTTCAGCGTCACCTTCACCATCTCCTCCAGCACCCCCATATCAATATCAGCCAGTTTCTTCACGTACACACAACCACCATCAGTTTTATGTTTACCCAGCCGGGCAAGCATCTCAGTACGCTGCTCCCCTTCCAGCCCCATCAGGTAAAGAGAAATCGCAGCCTTACGCGGTGAAAACCCAACTTTGAACCAATCTACCTGCCTGCCCGATGTAGGACTTTCGTAGCGGTGATTGCCAAAACCTATCAGCGATGCACCCCACATTTTGGGCTGCTGTTTGGTTAGCTTATGCATTAGTTTTATGAGCGCAGCACTGTCGGCACGTTTCTGCTCATCAGCCACACTGTTGATGAAATCATCCACACTCTCCTCATTCTCCGTTGTTTTTACTACCGCCAGTTTAGCCATAAAAATTGATTTACTGTTATAAGCATCTCTTCATCATAACCCCATAAAAATACAAATACCGGCAGACATTTTTGCCCTTCAAACCACAATCTCCCTACAAACAAAGTCTTGCATCCTGTCCCTTTTGGCACGATATTTCAGTACACTAGTGTAAAAAAAACGTATGACCAACTCACCAAATCCGGGTCTTATCAACGACCTTATAGAGATCAACAATGACCGTGTAGACGGTTTTGAAAAAGTACTGGCCGACATCGACGATCAGAATGTAGATCTGAAGGCGCTCTTCCAGAAATTCGCTACACAAAGCCGTAAAAACGGTCAGGAATTGGCCGCATTGGTAGGAGATCCTACTGAAGTAGAAACCGGCAACAGCGTAAGCGGCACCTTGCACCGTGCATGGATCGACGTAAAAGCGCTTTTCGGCGGTAGCGATCGCGCAAGCATTCTTTCAGAGGCCGAACGCGGCGAAGATGCTATAAAAAAGGCTTACAAGGATGCTCTTGCCGGTGGCGAATTACCATTAAATGCTATAGAAACTGTTGCTAACCAGGCGCAGGAGATCAACGCAGCCCACGATGCCATTAAGGCAC
>CANBQQ010000285.1 GCA_947371715.1 Flavipsychrobacter stenotrophus | reverse complement strand
ATCAAGTTCTTAAAGAAAAATAAGGAGTGGGATAATACAGCACCATTGCTGAGTGACGTGTTCGTTGTAAAAAACGAATACCGTACCGCACTGGAAAATGTACTGGACAATTACCTCAACTACTACCTGGTAGCTAATACCAATGAAGCGGCCAAGGCATTATCATTGTTAGAAACCAATAAGAAGGGTAAGGCCAATTTCTTTATCCTCGATCACCTGGGTGCCTATAACGATACCAATAGCCAGGTGCCGGTGAATGCAGTACCTGCACTGAGTGTGGTGACTGTTGATGACCAATATGCAGAACTGGCAAAGAGATTGCTTGGTCATGTATACATAGCAGAGAACGCCGATGAG
Organism: Flavipsychrobacter stenotrophus; assembly: GCA_947371715.1. GTDB lineage: Bacteria > Bacteroidota > Bacteroidia > Chitinophagales > Chitinophagaceae > Flavipsychrobacter > Flavipsychrobacter stenotropha_C. The sequence goes on along the minus strand of CANBQQ010000285.1, from coordinate 4,639 downwards.
ATACCGGGTGCAGACCTGCAACAGGGTACTGTGCTGGTAGACAAGAGTGGTAAGATGGTGCGCGGTAAGTATACACTGGGCGGAGGATCTGTAGGCTTGTTTGAAGGTAATAAAATAGGCCGTGCCAAGAACCTGGAAAGACTGGCACAGGAGATAGAAGACCTGAAGAATACTACTGCTGAGTTGAAGCAATATATTGCCGATACACAAACACTCATCACCGGTTTCAATAGCGAACTGAATGATAAGGCCATAGAGCAGGCCAAGCAAGAGATCAACCGGTTGCAGAATCACCTGGTGAATCTGAAGAACAGGATAGAGAACTTTGAGCACCTGAACCAAACGGGAGAGAAGCGCCTGGAAGACTTGCAGGGTCAACTGGAAGATACACAAGATAGTGTGCAGGATACCCGCGATATGCTGGCTGACATTACTGCCGAGCTGCAGGGCCTGCAACAGAATATTACAGAAGCCGATGCGGAATTCCGCGCGGTGGAAACGGTATTTAATGAAGCCAGCGCACAGTACAATCAACACAATATAGCGTCTACCCGCCAGCAGAGTAAGCTGGAAGGATTGAAGCAGGAACTACAGTTCCGCAACAACCAGTTGACCGACCTGAAGAAGCAGATAAGCAGCAACAGCGAGCAGCTGCAGCAGATCAATACTCAGCTGGAAGAAACAGAGAAAACACTGCATGTAGGCGACAATGAATTGTACGACCTGCTGGTGCGCAAGGAAACAGAAGAGAAGGTACTGAACGAAAAGGACAGGGATTACTATACTATGCGTAATGGCATAAGTGGGCAGGAAAGCCAGCTGAACCAGAAGCGCCGTGAGAAGGAACAGGCAGAACTATTGCTGCAGACCATAAAGGATAAGCTGGCCACCATGAAGCTGCAGGTAGCGGGGATGAGTGAAAGGCTGGCCATAGAATTTAAGGTGAAGCTGGACGATATACTGAGCGAACCAAGAACAGGACTGCAGACCATAGAAGAGCTGACAGCAGAAACAGAGCGCATGAAAAAGCGCCTGGATAATATGGGTGAGGTAAACCCTACCGCAATAGAGGCTTATACAGAAATGAAGGTGCGCCACGACTTTATTGTAGAGCAGCGCAATGACCTGGTGAATGCAAAGGAGTCGTTACTCTCTACTATTGAGGAAGTGGAGAATACCGCCAATACTAAGTTCCGCGAGACCTTTGATCTGGTGCGTGAGAACTTTGTGACCGTATTTAAGGCACTCTTCACCCCTGAAGATAGCTGCGATCTTCGCCTTACAGATCCAGACAATGTAGCGGACAGCAACATAGAAATATATGCGCAGCCTAAGGGTAAGAAACCAAGTACGCTGACGCAGCTGTCGGGTGGTGAGAAGACGTTGACGTCTACAGCCTTCCTGTTTGCTATCTACCTCATTAAGCCTGCACCATTCTGCATACTGGATGAAGTTGATGCGCCGCTGGATGATGCCAACGTGGGCAAGTTCACGCAGATGATCCGCAAGTTCTCAGACAACTCGCAGTTCATCATTGTAACGCACAACAAGCAGACCATGGCATCGGTAGATGTGATCTATGGTGTGACCATGCAGGAGCCCGGCGTAAGTAAGCTGGTGCCTGTTGACTTCAGAAGTTTAAACTAATACATACAGATGCCGGAAGATAGCTTAGGTAAGCATTTTCCGGCATTTTCCTTTTTACCGCATACATTGCCTCATGAAAACAACAAGAATGAAAAATCTGTTTTACGCTTTATTTGCCGCTCTTTTATTTACCACATCAAATGCAGGTGCACAACGTTTGCACGATGATAATATCATAAGCTGGCTGTCGAGCCAGAATACAATATATCTTTCTAAAAAGGTTTCGCTGGCACTAGAATATCAGTGGAGGCGCGAAGGCGTGTTTCAGAGCTGGCAGCAATCATTGGCCAGGGGCGGTGTTCAGTATCATTTTAAAAACGGGGTGTCGGTATTGGGTGGTTATGCATATGTGATCACTTATCCTTATGGAGACTATCCTGCAGGTCCTTATACAATACCCGAACACCGTATTTTTGAGCAGTTGGTATGGAACGACAATAGTCATGGAAGATTGATGATCAATCACAGGCTGAGATTGGAGCAACGCCTTGTCGGCAAAGTAAACCAGAAGGCTGCGGCATATGATGTTGATGGATCTAACTACCTGAACCGTGTGCGCTACCAGCTGCGTGTTACCTATCCATTGAACCATAAAAAGCTGGAAGATAAGACATGGTACCTGGCCGCGTTTGATGAATTGTTTATGGGCTTCGGTTCTAATGTGAACCAGAACATTTTTGACCAAAACCGTATAGGTATCTTAGCCGGTTACCAGTTCAACAAGAAATTCAGAGTAGACGCTGGCTACCTTAACCAGACTGTACAGCAAGGCGCATTGGTTGGCGGCAAACAAGTTTACCAATATAACAATGGACTGCTGGTTACGGCATATTATACTAAGCCGGCCAGGGAGAAGAAGGTGGCTGAGGGGAGTAAGTAGTTATGTCGTTGGGTCTCAAAGAGAACCTGCCGGATGTTCGGGTCAGAGACCCGTCAAACTATTCGTCACAAGAGCGCTGCGCTAACTCTCGCGACAGGAGGGGAAGAAAAAGTCAATTAGTTATGTCGTTGGGTTTCAAAGAGAACCGGCCGGATGTTCGGGTCAGAGACCCGTCAAACTATTCGTCACGAGAGCGCTGCGCTAACTCTCGCGACAGGAGAGGCTGAAAAAGTCAATTAGTTATGTCGTTGGGTTTCAAAGAGAACCTGCCGGATGTTCGGGTCAGAGACCCGTTAAACTATTCGTCACGAGAGCGCTGCGCTAACTCTCGCGACAGGAGGTTTTCGGGTTATCTCCTAAGCTTCTACCAACTCCTTTGCATTATTAATGGCTGCTGTACTTGGTTGCTCGCCACCTATCATGCGGGCTATGGCCAATACGCGTTCGCTTTGTTCAAGGGTGCGGATATTGGTAGCCAGGCGGCCGGTTTTGTCGGCCTCTTTATAAACATAGAAGTGTCTTGAGCCACGGGCTGCAACCTGCGGCTGGTGCGTGATGCAGATGACCTGGTGGTATTGAGAGAGGTCGCGTAGTAGCAGGCCAACCTGTCGTGCTGCTTCCCCTGATATACCGGTATCCACCTCGTCGAATATGAGCGTAGGCATGTGCAGCGCCTTTGCGGTAAGTGATTTTATACAGAGCATGATGCGGCTCATTTCACCACCCGATGCAGCTTTCTGCAATGTCTGGAATGATCCGCTCTTATTGGCATCGAGCATAAACTGTACGCTGTCTGTGCCGTATGGAGTGGGTTGTATGGTCTCTATCTTCACCTGGAAACGGGCATTAGGCATGCCCACCAATGCCAGCAGTTCATTCATCTTCTTCACGAATGCGGGAGTAGCTTTCTTGCGTTGGTCGGATAGGGTAGTGCCCTTTGTTTGTAGTTCTTTGTATAATAGTTCTTCTTCGGCGGTAAGTCGCCCTATTGCATTGGAAATGTCGAGTGTTGCTTTCAGTTCTTCTTCAAGGGATGCCTGCAATGCTAATAATTCGGCGGTGGTATTTACAGCGTGTTTCTTCATCAGCTTGTAGCCGACGTCCACTTTTTGCTGCAGTTCATCCATAGCCGCAGGATCTAAGGAGATTTGCCCGGCTTCACTTTCCAGTTCACCTGCAATGTCTTTCAGTTCTGCCCATGCCGATGTAATACGCTCCTGCAAAGGCTTTACAGAAGGCATAATATCGGTGATACCCAGCAGTTGCTGGTTGATGCGCTTTAGTTCATTGAGGAAGGGTTGTTCGCCGTCTTCGAGTAATGTACGTGCGCCATCGAGTATCTGTATGATGCGCTCTGAGTGGCTCATTTGTTTGAGTTGCAGCGATGCATTCTCTACTTCGTCTGGCTTGAAAGATGCCTGTACGAGTTCGTCGAGCAGGTATTGTTTATAGTCTGATTCCTTTTGCCATTGTGCCTGGCGGCCAAGGTTTTCGTTCAGCTCGCGCTTTACCTTCTTGTGTTTGTTGTAGATCTCTCTATATGCAGTCGCCGTATTTGTTGTTCCTGCAATAGCATCCAATGACTCCATCTGGAAGTTGCCATCTTCCAGTGCCTGGTGGTCGAACTGCTGGTGTAGGTCTACCAACAGCGAAGTAAGATCATTGAGAATAGTTAAGGTTACCGGTGTATCATTGACAAATGCCCTTGATTTGCCGCTTACGGCTATTTCGCGGCGAATGATACATTGGTCTTCATAATCGAGATCGGCGGCTGCCAATGCCTTTTTAAAGGGTGCATTGTCACTTACATTGAAGTAGCCTTCTATTACTGATTTTTCAGACTTGTTAATGAGCACACTGCTATCGGCACGCTCGCCCAGTATGAGGGATAGAGCGCCTAATATGATACTTTTTCCGGCGCCGGTTTCACCCGTAACCGTATTGAGGTGACCATCGGGTTCTATGGCCAGATGATCTATAATAGCGTAATTGTTAATGACTAGCTTCTGAAGCATAAATAAAGGGGTATGCGGGTGTAAAAATAACGAAGTAAGAGGTAAGTATGGTTAACTGATTATGAAATGGGGATAAAGGGTGGGTGGATGTGGTTTG
>CANBQQ010000284.1 GCA_947371715.1 Flavipsychrobacter stenotrophus | reverse complement strand
CAGGCCAACAAAGCATAACTGCAAAATGAGGTTTCCCGGTCCCCCATGGCAGCGTTCTGATCATTCCGAACGTAAAAAGCGCCAAGATAATCGCTATCCATTCTTTAGTATAGCGATTGCTAATTAGGAGTTTGGGAAAAAAGAAATAGCAGGAAGGAATTAAAAGCAAACCCACTAAAAACGCTAAGTCATCGAAGATCATCTTTGGTGAAGATTATTTGCATGCAAGAGTAGCCATTAATCCTTCAAAAATCCAAACTTACCCTGGTTATAATCTTCAATAGCCTGGTGTATCTCGGCTTCGGTATTCATTACAAATGGGCCATACCCTACAAATGGTTCGTTCAATGGCTCGCCACTTAGCAAAAGTAATGTGGTTTTGGCATTGGCTTTTATATGAATGTCGCCACTTTCGTTTTTCAGCTGCACATAATGATTCTCCGGTGCGGCAGTATTATTTATTGTTATGGACCCATCTACTACCAATATGCCTGTGTTATAGTTTCCGGGGAGAGTAAATGTAAAATCTGCATTATCATTCAGGTGCATGTCATACATATGAATAGGGGAGAAAGTGCTGGCTATGCCCTTTACGCCGTTATATTCACCCGCTACCACATGTATCACACCCATATTGTTCGGTAGCGTGTGTTTAGGCTTTGTGTTGTGGGCAATACTCTGGTATTTAGCCGGTGTCATCTTGTGCGCTTTCGGCAGGTTTATCCAAAGCTGTACCATCTCGAATGCACCGCCATTTTTATTGAAGTTCTTCTCGTGATATTCTTTGTGTAGCACACCACCGCCAGCCGTCATCCACTGTATATCTCCCTTGCCTATAATGCCATGATTACCCTTGCTATCGTGGTGCTCTACACCGCCCTTATACGCGAAAGTGATCGTCTCAATGCCTCTATGTGGGTGCACGCCCACACCCTGCGAAATGTCAGAAGGGGGGAAATTAACCTCAGCATTAAAGTCGAGTAGGAAGAAGGGGCTCATACGTTCTTCAAAACCTTTACCATTGGGAAAGAAGTTCATCACTTTAAAGCCGTTACCCACCATATGGGTATTGGTAGGGGAGAGTACTCCCTCCACGCCGCGGTAGCGGCTGTTGGCCAGTTTATATGCAGCATTTACTTTGTTGCCAAATGAACCGGCAAAGAATGTAGTGATGGTGCCTAGTATCCCTCTCTTTATAAAGTCTTTCCTTTCCATGAGTTGAGTTTTAATTCTCTAAAACAAATGTACGTACATGTATTTTTATTGCAAAAATGATAAAATCAATACAAGTATATGTTTTTATTATTTCTTCTAGCTCTTGTATGTGATAATATCTTGTGGACGTCGTTGTACAAATTAGTTGCCCACTCCCCATTTACACGTGGCACATACAAATACTTTCTGCTGTAGGCGCATCTGGCACTGTATTTACAAGATAAAGTCAAACCACTTTTCAATCATGGATGCAACTACGAGTAACAGTTTTATAGTAAAGGGATATGGGGCAACAGGCTCTCTTATTGGAGGGAAGACCCTGCAACCAATGGATATTGAACGAACCAGACCAAAGCGAGATGAAGTGCTGATCGAAGTGCTTTATTGTGGCGTATGTCATTCCGACATTCACCAGGTGAATAACGATTGGAAGAATACAATATATCCATGTGTGCCCGGCCATGAGATCATTGGAAGGATAATTGAAATAGGTCCCGAAGTCACCAATCATAAAACAGGCGACATAGTAGGTGTGGGCTGTATGATAGACAGTTGTCACCATTGTAAGCCTTGCACGGGCGGTGAGGAACAATATTGCCAGGGTCCACATGGCGCGACTATGACTTATAACGGTTATTTGAAGCCGGCGGAAGGGTTCAATACATTCGGTGGTTATTCTACCCATCTGGTTGCCAAGGAACATTTTGTATTATCCATACCTCCGTCGCTTGATATTAAAGCAGCGGCACCTATACTCTGTGCAGGTATAACTACTTATTCACCGCTCAAAAAAGCAGGAGTAAAGGTAGGTACCAAGGTGGGTATAGCAGGCATAGGCGGACTAGGACACATGGCAGTAATGCTGGCAAAGGCAATGGGGGCTTCGGTAACTGCTATTACTACAAAGGAAGAAAAGCGCGAAGCGGCACAGGCCTTGGGTGCAGATGATGTACTGATCTCAAACGACGAAGATGCGATGAAGGAGCGTGAACTCACATTTGACTTCATTTTAATTACAATACCTTATGCTTTTGATGTTAATCCATATGTGAAGCTACTCAATGTGCACGGCAGCCTTGTAACAGTTGGATTGTTAGGCCCATATAAGGAAGAGACCGATAACAGTGAAGTCGCTATGAAGAACAGAACAATTGGTGGGTCGCTAATTGGTGGCGTAGCCGAGACGCAGGAAGTGCTTAATTTCTGTGCTGCCAACAATATTCTTCCCCATGTTGAGCTGATCGACATGAAAGACATTAACGATGCGTTCGATAAAATAAAAGATGAAGAGGTTAGATTCCGTTATGTGATAGACATGCAATCGCTGAAGTAATACAATTCGATCTTCATATCAACAAGCCCGGCAGAGATGTCGGGCTTGTTTTTTGTTGGTAAAACTGGTCAACTTTCAGCAAACTAATCAACATTTCACTTTTTTGCGGTACTTTTCGGGAAATTTAGAATAAGTATGATAACTAATCTGAGCGTTTCTAATTCCCTTGTCTCAGAATGGGTGAGCGATATGCGTAATGTGGATGTGCAGACCGACAGGGCGCGCTTTCGCAGAAACCTGGAGCGCATAGGTGAGGTGACAGCCTATGAGATCAGTAAATTAATGAAGTACAAGCAGATAACGGTGCAAACGCCAATGGCCGAGACCACGTGTTCGGTATTGGAAACGCAGCCTGTTATTGCTACAATATTGCGTGCGGGGTTGCCATTATATCAAGGCATGATGAATTTCTTTGATAAGGCAGATTGCGGTTTTATAGGTGCCTATCGTAAACACAATACTGAGGATGCTTTCAGCATAGAACAGGAGTATATTACCAGCCCTGCACTTAAAGGGCGTCCATTGATCATTGCAGATCCGATGCTGGCCACAGGTGCTTCGCTTATTTTAGCAATTCAGGCATTGTTGGAATTCGATCAACCATCTGAAATTCATATAGTTACAGCAATTGCATGCACTGTTGGTGTTGAGGCGGTCGCAGCAAAATTCCCTGATGCGCACATATGGGCAGCAGTAATAGATGCCGAATTGACGCCGAAAGGATATATAGTTCCGGGACTGGGCGATGCCGGAGATTTGGCGTTTGGTAAGAAAAGGCAGGCATGAGAACGATGATAAGGTAAAGTATATCAGGTTGGGCAGTTATTTTTCTTTTATGCAAGGCGCAAAATCTGAGAACGGCGTAGCCCTCATTGAGGCCAAAAATCATTAATCACTCAATAATAGTGAACTATTTAAAGACTTTTGCAACGCTGCAGAAACGGAAAAGAACAATTAAATTGGAATACTTTATCTTATCATCGTTCTTTTACCCAACCAAAAGAATTTTGTCTATGTCTTGTTTAGATAGAATAATTGGATTAATTTGCTTCTGTATTTTGGCTTTAGATTAAAATTAACAAAAATGAAAAAATCACTACTCGGGTTAGGTGCTTCGTTAATGCTTGCTGGCAGTGCTTTGGCGCAGGATGTGCATTTTACGCAATACTTTACTTCCCCGCTCACTCTGAACCCTGCGCAAACAGGTTTGGTGCCCGATGACTTTCGCTTTGCAGCCAATTATCGTAACCAGTGGTCTTCGGTTTCGTCGACTCCATATATAACAGGTACCGTATCTTATGATATGGCAATGCTCAAGGGTAAATTGCCTGAGGGCGATGCATTGGGTATCGGTATGTTGGTATTGTACGATAAGTCGGGTACCGGTGGTTTGCAAAATACCACTGCCGCTTTGTCGTTGGCCTACCACAAGGGTTTTGGCCGCGATAAATTGCAACACTTGTCTTTTGGTTTGCAAGGTTACCTTGTTCAGAAGCATCTTGATTTCACAAAGCTGACCTTTGAAGATCAGTTTAGTGCATCTACAGGTGGTACGCCATATACTACGCACGAAACATTTACTAATGCCGATCTTTCTTACCCCGATTTCAATGGTGGTTTGATGTATACCGGTAAAGTTTCTGAACATGCTACCGCATATGCCGGTCTGTCTTATTATCACATGACTCAGCCTGTTGAAACGTTCCTTAATGACAATCACCAGATCCATGCACGTACTACCGCTTATCTTGGTGGCTCGTTCGATCTGAATGAAAATACGGTGTTGTACGCAAGTGCTTTGTACCAGAGCCAGGCTTCAGCTACTGAAGTATTGCTGGGTGCTGCTGTTGGTTTCGTAATGAATCCCGGCCACGATCTGGACTATCAGCGTAATACAGTTCTTTACTTGGGTGGCTGGTATCGTTACAACGATGCATTGGCTCCTTACATAGCTATCGAATGGTCTAAAATGCGTATCGGTTTGAGCTATGACGTTAACGTATCTACTTTCACTCCTGCTACTAAGGGATTGGGTGCTTACGAAATATCATTGCTTTACTTCGGTGTTATCAACCGTCACGAGCGCGCTCCGGCATACAACTGGTCTTGCCCTAAATTGTACTAAAAGTTATCAAAATACATTGACAATCTTTAAGAACCGGTTTCCACAAAAGGAACCGGTTCTTTGTTTTTATACGCGCTTGTGCTATTTGAATTTAGGTGACATAGACATGCCGTTTATATTTTAAAGGTGCAATAAGCTGAGACATATGTCTGATAAGAGTTGCGGATAAATACTGTAATATATTTAACACAGCGTCTATTAATATTTTTCTTGGGTCGAAGGCACTTTTTTCGGTACTTTTGCAGATTGCCATTTCTCAATCCGGCATATCATTGAATGTCTCTACCTGCAATTCTCAAGTTTGTTTACAATCATGGTACTGAAGAAGTAATTCGTAGAGGTAAA
>CANBQQ010000283.1 GCA_947371715.1 Flavipsychrobacter stenotrophus | reverse complement strand
CATTGTAAACACCCCCTTCTTACCAGCTAAAAACTCTGCTGCCAGCACAGCCCCCAGTGCAAACCCCTCGCGACTATGCGCAGTGTGCACCAACTCTATATCATCAATGGCCGATGCATACTTTACCCTATGAGTGCCCGGTACATTTTCTATACGGTGAGCCACTATCGGCAGTATATTCTCATTATTTACAAAATTCAGTGCCCACGTCTTCTTTGTGGCAGATCGCTCCAGTATCTGCTCAGCTATAGTTATGGCAGTGCCACTTGGCGCATCTTTTTTCTGCGTGTGGTGCGTCTCTTCTACACTTACATCATACTCAGGATGGCTGTTCATCAACGCCGCCAACTGCTTATTAACCTCAAAAAATATATTCACCCCTATGCTGAAATTCGATGCCTGCAAAAAACCCACGCCCCTGTCATTGGCCATTGCTGCTGCTTCCGGCACCTCTTCATTCCATCCCGTTGATCCACATATTACCGGCACACCCAGCGCCATACAATCCATCACATTATCCCTGGCAGTCTCCGGCCCGGTAAACTCTATGGCCACATCTACACCCTGCATATGCGCAGCATTCAGTTCGTGCCTGTTGGCACTCCTTATCCGCAGCACTACATTATGCCCCCTCTTTATTGCTATCTCCTCTATGGCCTGGCCCATCTTGCCATACCCTATCAATGCTATATTCATGCCTAATAATTACTGTTGTGAAGATAGGATATTCTCTTTGAGACCTACTAAAAAAACGTACGTAGAGACGCAAATAGTCCCATTCGATTGAGCGACGCAAAATCTTGCGTCGCTACAACATCAACTAAATCTTATCCCAAATACGAAAACAGTTCAACTAACTACTCCTGCATCCTCCTTTTCCTAAAATCCTGACCATCTTGATTCAGACACACCCCACCGAACCATTTATTAATATTCAATTAATAAAATAAAATAAATAAATCCCATCTAAAATTATTTATCTATATTTAGTTCACAAACTATTAGTAATGAAAAGAAAACTACTCTTCACAAGCATCATAGTGGCATTGATAGGACTGCCACAGGTACGCGGACAAAGCATATGGCCCAGCACACTTAATGCTACAGGTGGTTCCGCAACCCTTGGCGGACGTACATACGAATGGTCAATAGGCGAAATGACACTGGTTAGTACCGCTGCTACATCAAGCATAGTAGTAACACAGGGACTCTTGCAACCCGAGCATGGCGTTACAGCTGTCGAAGACCGCAATATGCTCAAGTTCCTTACTGTGTTTCCTAACCCGGCCAACAACACTATCAACTATACCTTCAACTCGCCGCAAAAGGCAGTTATAGGCCTTCGGCTGATGGATATGAGCGGCAAGGTGATACAGGAAAAGAGTAACGATGTAAAAACAGGTATGAATACCGGCCAGCTCGACATCAGCTCTCTTGCCGCCGCCACCTACCTCTTACAGGTCGATCTAAAATCAGACGAAACCCTGATCGAAACCACCGCCTATAAGATCCAGAAGCTACAATAGCTTACTATAATATACAGATAACACACTCTCCTCCTTTTGAAGGATGCCGGCTACGGCACGAGCGTAGCTCAACCCGAGGAACGAGGGGGAGGTGGTTACCACATGACATGAGTTTACAAAAACTCCATACCGGAAACTATCTACCATCTACTAACAACCATCTACTAAAATAACTAACAACATACGCAATGAAAAAAACACTTCTACTCTTCGCTTTCGGGCTCTTCGCATCAGGCATGACGGCCTTTGCGCAGGCACCGCAAAAATTCAACTATCAGGGTGTTGCCCGTAATGCCTCAGGAAATCCGCTTGCCTCATCAACCATGACCATGCGCGTTACCCTGCACGACAATACCGCTGCCGGCCCTGTGGTATACCAGGAAACACATACTGTCCTCACCAATGCATATGGCCTTTACAACGTGGCTATCGGCGGTGGCACTATGACAGCATCAAGCCCTGCCTTCTCTACCATCAACTGGGCAGCAGGAGATAAGTACATACAGATAGAAATTGACCCTGCCGCAGGCACATCCTACGTTACCGTAGGTACCAGCCAGCTCATGAGCGTTCCATTCGCACTAAACGGCCCTGGTGGACCTCCGGGACCTACCGGAGCTACCGGAGCAACGGGTGCTACCGGCCCAATAGGTGCCACCGGCCCTGCCGGACCAACTGGTGCTACGGGTGCTGTCGGACCAACCGGTGCTACGGGTGCCACCGGCGCTACAGGTGCTACGGGTCCTGCCGGCCCAACAGGTCCTGCGGGTCCTACTGGTGCTACCGGAGCTACCGGCCTTACCGGCCCCGCTGGGGCAACCGGTCCTGCCGGCCCTACAGGCCCTGCGGGTCCTACTGGTGCAACCGGTCCTGTCGGCCCTGCCGGAGCCAATGGACTTGATGGAACTGGCTCAGGTACTGTAACCAGCATCACAGCTACCTCACCACTTACGGGCGGTGTGATCACCAGTACCGGAACTATCGGTCTTGGCACTGTTGGTACTGCAGGTACATATGGTACTTCAGGTGCCAGTGGCACATACCCTATTATTACTACCGATGCTTATGGCAGGGTTACTGGCGTCACTACCGCATCTGTTCCGGGAGCTACAACAACACTTACCCTTGGTGGTGATGTTACCGGTGTGAGTAACGCCAATACCGTTGGAAAAATTCAGGGTAACGCCGTTGCCTCCGGTGTGCCTGCTGCAACTGGTATGATATTAACATGGAATGGTACACAGTGGGCCCCCGCAGCCCCCGGTATTAGCACTATATCTGTCACTGCACCTATTTCGGGCGCAGGTACGGTAGGTTCACCTCTGGCTATAACACCAGGCACTGCAGCTAACCAGGTGCTCACATGGAATGGCACTGCATGGACAGCAGTTGCACCATCTTCAGGTACGATCTCTGTTACGGCACCGATCTCAGGAGCCGGCACTGTAGGCTCTCCGCTGGCTCTTGCAGCTGGCACAGCTACAGGCCAGATGCTGCAGTGGAATGGCACTGCGTGGACAGCACAGATACCAATTTCCGGCACACTCAACTACCTTTCTAAATTCACTCCGGGCGCCAACGCCGTGGGCAATTCAGGTTTGTTTGAAACAGCAGGCACACGCTTAGGCTATGGCACTACTACACCTAATGCTAAAGTGGATATACAGGCGGCCGCAACAAATAATAAAGGCCTGTGGGCGTCTACTACTTCAGCTACTACATCTGATTCGGGTGTTATCCGTGCAATATATTCCGGAACAACTGCTTCAACCACTTTGTACAGCGTAGGCATGTATGGTTTGGCAGTGCCTAATATTGCTGCCATAAGTGGCATTGGTGTGAAAGGTGAAGGTGGGGGCGCAGGTGTCGTTGGCATTGGCGAATCTTCTGATTTTACAACAACAGGAGGAGAAGTAAATGGCGTTTATGCACAATCATCATCTGATGCGGATTATTCAATGGGCGTTCGTGCTTACGGCACTTCTCTTGCTAGTTTTTCAGGAAACAGCTATGGGGTTTATGCAGAAGCAGATAATGGTTTTTCAAATAACCTCGGTGTTTATGCTTCTAGTACTGTCGCTGGCACACCCACCAATTATGGTATATATGCTACAGCTGCTAATGCTACCACCAATTACGCTGCATGGTTTCAAGGAAACGTAAATGTTGTTGGTAGTCTTTCTAAATCAAGTGGTACATTTAAAATAGATCACCCACAGGATCCTGAAAATAAATACCTGATTCACAGTTTTGTTGAAAGCCCTGATATGATGAACGTATACAATGGCAACATCACTACAGATGCAAGTGGAACTGCAACCGTTACACTACCTGCTTATTTCGAATCGTTGAATAAAGACTTCCGTTATCAGCTTACAGCTATAGGCACATTTGCACAGGTTATTGTTTCAAAAGAAGTAGCCAATAATACTTTCGAGATCAAAACAAGCGTGCCGAATGTAAAAGTTAGCTGGCAGGTAACAGGCGTTCGCCAGGATGCGTGGGCTAATGCGCACCGCGTAGTTCCTGAAGTTGAAAAGGAAGTGGAAAACAAGGGCAAATATCTTACACCAAAAGAGCTGGGTAAAGATGTTTCTTTACAAATAGGAGGAAATCTTGCTGCCCCAAAAGCAAAGGCAGCTAAGCAGCCACATGTAAATCACAATTCACAGACCAAACAACGCACTAAGTAATATATTTTATACGAGCATGAACAAAACAGGCTGCCCACATCGGGCAGCCTGTTTGATTTAGGGCACAACCCTAACTGTCTGTGCACTAACTATAATCTTGCTCTTTTTGAGATATTCACCAAAACAATCTGTGAAATCTGAGCAATCAGCCTTATCTGTGGTTCAAACTACTACCTCTAAAAAAACATATCCACAGACAATAACCCACCTCAAACCCTTTACCACAGCTCATTCCAGCCGATTTTTTCGCAAATTTTGTGGATATGTTTATTTTATAAAGTCATTTTCCCTTATTAATTTGCACCCGATTCAGAAGAAATTACTGAATGCTCTTTGACATATGATCCCTATCAAAAGTTCACTACTGCCCCAACTCTGGTAGAGACGTGTTGTCATCCTGAGTTTTTATCGAAGGGTGCGTCTCCTATGCGGCTGGACAATCTAACCAACGTAAACTTATTTCGGGACTAGGCAGCAACTTATCAACTGAAAAAAGTGGAAGCGAGTAGAAAAAAAATGGAAGAAAGTGGAACTTTTATGAAATTTGTTAAAACACCCGCAAAGCCTTACCCTAAAGCATCACAACAAAAACCACCCAAACAAAACTTCCGGAAACACAAAAAAACTTCCACTTTGAAAAATCTTCCGTAGCGGGTCATTGCGAGGAACGAAGCAATCTCACGCAAGGACGTATTCGTTTTGTACACCACTGTGCAGGCAATCCGATGCAAATCGCAGCTGTTGCGTCTTTAACCAACTGCCATCAGGCCGGTTCTCTTTGAGACCTATTCAGCCATTGA
>CANBQQ010000282.1 GCA_947371715.1 Flavipsychrobacter stenotrophus | reverse complement strand
CCCTGCATCTGGTGGTAGTCGAGAAAGCGGGAGTGAGATGGTGCGGCACTTTCGTAGCCCCAGCTTACAGCTAAGGGATCAAAAAGATCCTGGTATTCATTCTTTACAAAAAGGAAAGTATTGCCCTTTGGTGTCATCATCCACTTGTGGCAAGCCCCGGTGTAGATGTCGGCTTCTATCTGTGATAAATCTAGTGGTATATGGCCAGGTACGTGTGCCCCGTCTACTATTGTGAGCAATCCTTTTGCTTTAGCCATCTCACAAATCTCCTTTACGGGCAGTATCAGCCCTGTAGTGCTGGTGATCTGTGAAATGAATATGGCTTTTGTGTTGCTGTTATATCCTTTCCAGAACTGCTCTATAATAGCTTCTTTGCTTGTTACCGGCAAAGTAATGGGCTGCCTTACATATTTCGCTTTGCTCTTATTGCAATAATAGTTCCAGGTGCGATCTAATGCACCATATTCTATGTTGGTAGAAAGTACCTCATCGCCTTCGTTCAGCTTAAGGCTTTTAGCTATTATGTTGATGGCGTAGGTAGGATTGGTCACATATACCAGGTCATCGGCATCGCAATTAACGTATGCGGCCAGTGCTTCGCGCGATGCTTTCAGGTATTTAACACCATCAAATGCTATGAATTGAGCAGGTTCAGACTCGAGCAGTAACTGCCATTTTTGATAATCGGCAAATATCGGTTTAGGGCAGGCACCAAAAGACCCGAAATTGAGATAGGTGATCTCAGGGTTAAGGAGAAACTGTGATTTTAGATCGTTGTTTGTCATGGTTGTTATATTTTGATTTGATGTAATTGTTTGCATACTCTGCTATTCAAATATAAATACTGCGCTATTATTGCCAAGTGTTTTTCAGAATCTTAACTAATTATCAGTAGACTACGCCCTGCCGAAAGTCATTATGATTGCCCGATAATTAAATTATCTTCGCGGCTCATTAGAAAGAGCTTATGAAACTGGAAGACCTGCTTAAAAGAAGCGAGAATAAATGTGAACTCTGCGGATCGGAGAGCAACCTGAAGATGTACGAAGTACCACCACAGGAATACCAAACCGAGGACAATTGCATTGTACTCTGCGACAAATGCACGGCACAAATAGAAAAGAAAGAAGAGCTGGATACTACCCGCTGGAGCGGACTTACCACAAGTATGTGGAGCGAGGTGCCGGGCGTGCAGGTAATGACATGGCGTATGCTGAACCGCCTGAGAAATGAGGCCTGGGCTACGGAAAACCTGGATATGATGTACCTGGATGACGAAAAGCTTGCATGGGCAAAGGCTACCGGTGATCATGAAAATGATAGTAGTGTAGATCTGCATAAAGATTGTAATGGCGCTGTTCTCCAGACCGGAGATACGGTAGTGCTCATCAAATCTCTGGATGTAAAAGGCTCTACCCTCAATGCCAAGATGGGTACTGTAGTTAAGAACATTCGCCTGGTACAGGATAACACCGCACAGATAGAAGGTAAAATAGAAGGCCAGACCATTGTGATACTTACCATGTATGTAAGGAAGCAGGGGGCGTAATAGTCAGGATAACAATATCGAAACAGCGTCACTTTCTGGAGAAAGTGCCGCTGTTTTTGTTTTTATGATGCGATGGTACTAATCATTTATTGAAATGATTCTCAAGACCCTTCAGCAATAATTCCATATCTGCCGCGTAAAACCCCGAGCAGTTCATACAGTTGATCTCTACGATCTTTATTTCGTCGCTGTTCTGCAGATTACACACATCCAATACAAAAGCCTCTGCCGGGCGGTAAATGTCAACAAGGCGTTGTACCTGTTCTTTTAACACAAGGTCGTGGTCTTTGTTCGTCCCTATTACCTGCCTGCCCTTTTTATATTCGCTCATGGTTGCTACCTTACCACCAATTATCCAGCAGCGGGTTTCAGATTCAATTTCTTTCAGGGGACTTATCAACACCCTTATCTTCCCGGGGCTATCTTTTATGTACCTCAGCTTATCATTGTCTACCTGCTGCTGCACGTAGCTTTCCCAACTGTGCCGCATAAATACCTGCCCGGTAAACGCTTTTGTATCTCCGCAGGGTCGGGCGAAGAACATATCCCATTTTTTGTCTTCAGGCAACGGGTCGGTAAAGTCGAGTACTAATGCATCGTGATTGAGCATATGGGTACCGTATTTAGGAGCATATACTTCAAAATCGTGATTGGCATTGTACATGGAACCCGGGTGGAAACCATATTTGTTGGCAATATGGGCAATAGTGAATGTGCCGAACACCCAGACATCTTTTCTGTCAGTTGAAAAAGCAATGTCTACGTCAAAAGGTTCATACTGAAATAATTCATATTGCAGGCCCATTTTGTCCATTTGCTCCACCAATTTCTTATGATGACTGTCTCTGATAGGATTTTCGTGAATGAGGTAGAACATAATAGTGCTTTGTATAAAGGTAAGAGATCATGCTAAAATTGTGTTGCCCCAGATATTGTTCAGATTATATTTGAGTATCTTTCAGTAACTTTATATCAAACAAAGTGTATGCAGACGACTTACCATATTCGTATTAAAAAGGAGTACGCTGCCACAATTATTGAGGATTTGCAAAAAAATAATGCGGTGGAGCTGATACCTGAAGAAGAAGCATTTGATGTGCCGCAATGGCAAAAAGATGAAGTGCTACAACGAATTGAAAAATATAAAAACAACTCTGAACAACTAATAGACGAAGACGCCTTTTTTGCTATGCTCAATGAAGACTAAGCCTACAGTATTTTATCTCAAATTTACCCCTGAAGCACAAGAAGACGTAAAGACCACGGCTCAATACTACGAAGCACAACTTGCCGGCCTCGGAAAGAGGTTCAGAATGGAGGTTCGCAACCAACTTCTTTTAGTGAAACAGAATCCTTTCAGCCGTGCAATAAGATACGGGAGTGTTCGATTTGCTGTAATTGACAAATTCCCCTATTCTATTCATTATACTATCCATCAACAGCAAATCACTATCCATGCTATAATTTCTGATTACAGAAACCCTAAAGAATACTGGAAACACAATGACTAACAGCGGCCATTATATGCTTTCCACTCCCCTATCACTTTCGCCCACTAATTCTTACCTTTGCACAACATTTTCATATAATTTATTATAAGTATGTCTTATACTTTAAAGAATAAAGTACGTTTGGTTACAGCGGCTTCCCTGTTTGACGGGCACGACGCATCAATTAATATCATGCGCCGCGTTATGCAGGCCAGTGGTGCTGAGGTCATTCACCTGGGCCACGACCGCAGCGTGCAGGAGGTGGTAGACTGTGCTATACAGGAAGATGCCAACGCAATTGCCATTACATCTTACCAGGGTGGCCACGTAGAGTACTTCAAATACATGTATGACCTTTTAAAAGAAAAAGGTTGCAGCCATATAAAGATATTCGGTGGCGGAGGAGGAGTGATACTTCCCGACGAAATAAAGGAAATGGAAGACTACGGCATCTGCCGTATCTATAGCCCCGATGATGGCCGTAAAATGGGTCTACAGGGTATGATCGATGACCTGCTCGAGAAAAGTGACTACCCTACAGGTAATCAGCTGAACGGAGAAGTGGGCCACGTATCTCAGAAAGATGTAAAATCTATAGCCACACTTATATCTGCCGCTGAAAATTATCACGATGCACCTGAAACACAGGTAGCGTTGAAGAAAATAGCTGAGCAGGCTGCGGTATCAAAGAGCCCTGTATTGGGTATTACCGGTACCGGTGGTTCTGGTAAGAGCTCACTGGTGGATGAGATCGTACGTCGCTTCCTGGTAGATTTTAAGGATAAGAACATAGGTATCATTTCTGTCGATCCGTCAAAGCGTAAGACGGGTGGTGCATTGCTGGGTGATCGTATCCGTATGAATGCCATTCGCAATCCGCGTGTGTATATGCGCTCTATGGCTACCCGCCAGAGCAACCTTGCAGTATCTAAGCACATACTTGATGCAGTAAACATTTTGAAAGCTGCCAACTACGATCTGATCATTCTCGAAACATCGGGTATTGGCCAGAGCGATACGCAGATCACCGATTATTGCGACCTGAGCTTGTATGTAATGACACCTGAATACGGCGCCGCTACACAGCTGGAAAAGATAGACATGCTCGACTTTGCCGATGTTGTTGTGATCAACAAATTCGACAAGCGTGGCGCACTTGATTCCCTTCGCGACGTGAAGAAGCAATACCAGCGCAACCATAAGCTGTTTGACAACAGCCCCGATGATATGCCGGTATATGGTACCATTGCATCACAGTTCAACGACCCTGGTACAAATACAATGTACAAGGCGCTGATGGATGTGGTAGCCAACAAAACAGGCGCTCCGCTTCATTCTCAATATAAGATAAGTGATGAGATGAGCGAGAAGATCTACATCATTCCGCCAAGTCGTACCCGCTACCTCAGTGAAATTTCTGAGAACAATCGTAAGTACGACAAGTGGGCAAAAGACCAGAGTGCAGTAGCTCAGAAGCTTTATGGCATCAGCAAGACCATAGACGTAATAGCAGCAAGCGATACAGAAGATAAAGACAGGCTGATAAAAACTTTGCAGGAAGTATATGCAAAGACAGAACTTGATCTTGATCCGAAGAACAAGATACTGCTGGCCGGCTGGGAAGACAAGAAAAAACAATATACCGACGAGTACTATATATTCAAGGTAAGAGGTAAGGAGCTGAAGATATTGACGCATACCGAATCATTATCTCACCTGCAGATACCTAAGGTAGCTGTACCTCGTTTCGAAGCATGGGGTGAGATACTGCAGTGGGCTTTGTCTGAGAACTTCCCGGGTGAGTTTCCGTATGCTGCGGGTATCTATCCGTTCAAGCGCGAAGGCGAAGACCCTACCCGTATGTTTGCCGGCGAAGGTGGCCCTGAGCGTACCAACAAGCGCTTTCACTATGTAAGTAAAGGATTGCCTGCAAAGCGCCTCAGTACTGCATTTGATAGCGTTACTCTTTATGGCATGGACCCTGACTATCGTCCGGA
>CANBQQ010000281.1 GCA_947371715.1 Flavipsychrobacter stenotrophus | reverse complement strand
TCGGATTTGTCTTCCGGTACCTGCAACGATACAGAAATACAATCAGCGGTCTCCGGGCGGACGTTAGTAACCTTTAAAGTATGAAATTTAAGTGCAGACATAAGCGGGGCAAAGGTAAACAAATAAGGATATTATTTGAGCCCATTTGTAGTATGTGTTCTGTAGTTTCAAGCAAAGGGTGCAAAGTTCAGTTTTCGCTTATATATAGGCAGCGAGCGCGAAGTGTTGCTTAGTGCCACAAAACGAATACGTCCGGTGGCTCGTGTTATGTGGAGACGCAAAATCTTGCGTCTCTACCAGAACTGGTTAGTAGTGATTTTTGATAAGGGGATAATCCATGCGTTTCCTCACTGATGTTTTGTAGCCCGGCCGCTCAGGAGACGCAATTATGCGTCTCTACCAAAGTTGCTGGTGGAGACAGTATTTTGATAAGGGGATAATCCAATGTGTTACTTACTGATGTTTTGTAGCCCAGCCGCTCAGGAGACGCAATTATGCGTCCACGTACCTGTTTGCCGCTGAGGATCGATAAATGTTACTCAAATTCAGGGGTGAGGAATTCGGTTTTCAGCCATTCGGTAAGCTCCTTTTGAAGTTCTTCTTTCTCATGGTCGCTCATGCGCTGGCGAATAGGCAATACCCAGTATTCATAAGAATACTTGTAGATGATAATACCACCATGCGGACGAGAGAGCTGGTATTTTATCTCGCATACCCGCTTATTGGTAATGTAGTAAATAGTGCCCTCCTTGCCATAACTGCGCATATGGAAGCCATTAGTACCCCTTATGTCGTTGAGGCCGTCTTTGGTCCTACGCTCTTCATTCTTTTCATTGGTGAGGTAGTCTGAGATATAGTGTTTGTAGGTATCATCAGATATCTTCTCGATCACGATACCCTTGTAGAGGACAATATTATTGACCTTGTTGATCTCCAGTTTTTGCTGACACAACTGGTATTCTGCCTGCATATTGAGGCGCTGTGCAGCAAGCGAAAGTTCTATCCAGTAGTCGTTATTAAAGAAGTAACCCGGCTGATCTCCCAGCTTCACCAGGTTTTTCAGGGCAAGGTCGAGCTGATTGTGCGACAGAAACTCAACGATGTTGGCGTAAGTCTGCGAATTGCGGAAATGACTGGGAATGAAGTCCACGCTCTGCTTGAGCAGGTTCTCTTCAAAAGAAGCTTGAGTACTCTGTTCGGCAGAAGCCTTTCCTTTATTTTTAAATAGATCGAGTAGCCACATAGTTCGGTAACGCTACGAAAGTAATGATTTCCTGATAATCAATGCCATCATTAACAATCGGCGCAATAATAAAAGGATGTACGTACAGCGACTACCAGATACTGATAAATACATATCTTCTATTTACCAATGACGAACATCAGCAGTTTCCGGCTGATCGGCTGAAACCCGCGCCACACGTGGCCTTATTGAATTTTCTTATTTTTTCATAGCTAAACAGAATAGTCAACAACTGTGTATTCTCTGTTTTTACTGCGACCTTTGTGCTAACAAAACAAAACAACAAAATATTATGGCAAACAATTTCGTTTCTGTGGGAGCAAAGTTTCCCCAATTTGACAAGAAGTCGGTAGTAGGATTGGAGCAAGGCAAAGAATTCAAGAACATCAGCAACCAGGATATTGAGGGTAAGTGGGCTGTAATGTTCTGGTGGCCTAAAGACTTCACTTTTGTGTGTCCAACTGAAATAGCTGAGTTCAACAAGAACTTCAACAATTTCACAGACCGCGATACTGTATTGCTTGGCGCTTCAACAGACAACGAATACGTACACCACGCATGGAGAATGAACCACAAAGATCTTAAGGACCTGCGTTTCCCTATGATCTCTGATACTTCTAAGAGCCTGGCTGAAGAACTGGGTATACTTACAGAAGATGAAAAGGTTGCTTACCGTGCTACATACATCATCGATCCGGAAGGCATTGTTCGTTGGGTATCTATCAACGACCTGAGTGTAGGCCGTAATGTAGATGAGGTATTGCGTGTATTGGATGCTTTGCAGACAGACGAGCTTTGCCCATGCAACTGGACTAAGGGTGAAGAAACGCTGGGCTAATCGCCTGGAATGGCTCAATTGCGCAATGGCTTAATGGCTCAATTGAATTTGACAATTAGCAAATGTGATGGAATGCGACAATGTGATGCTTCGCAATGTGGCTCAGCATATTTGATCTGTCGGATTTCAAATTTCCTATAAAATAGAAGGTGTGCAGCTCGTCTGCGCACCTTTTGTAATTTATGAGGGGATGTATTTTTTTATCTCCTCCTCTAATTTAAAAAATCAATCATAGATATGAGCACACTTACGAATAACGAAACAATAATGAACCTGTTCCAGGACCTGGGTATCGATCCGGAACATACTTCTATACCGCTTGCCCGCATGGCTACCGTAGATAGCAAAAGCATACGCGACCTGAAGCTGAATGTAAGCGGCATGCTGAACAGCAAGAACATGACGAAGAAGGAAGCCTGCATGGTTGCCCTATCTGCTGCTGCTAATGAAAAGCATGATGTGCTTACTGTTGCTTTTGAAAACCTGGCAAAAAAAGAAGGAGCAACTGATGAAGAGATAGCTGAGGTTCACGCCTGCGTATCTATCATGAATGTAAACAATATTTTCTATCGTTTCCGCCATTTTATGGGTGGTAATGAATATTATGACAAGACACCTGCCGGCCTGCGCATGAGTGTGATGATGAGCCCGGTAATGGGTAAGGGTTTGTTTGAGTTGATAAGCCTGGTGCTCTCTGCTATCAATGGCTGTGAGCGTTGTGTAACCTCCCACGAACATTCAGTAAAGGAGCAGGGCGCCAGCGAACCACGTATCTATGATGCCATTCGCCTGGGTGCTGTTATAAAGGGATTGTGTGTGACGATGTAAGGTTAGCTGCTAATAAGATAAAACTGAATAAAAATGTCATGGTGAGGCTCTCGAACCATGACATTTTTATTAGTCGTAGATAATGTAAAAAACAAAATGCCCGATGAGCCGTTTTGATCGTCGTGGTTCGAAAGCCTCACCATGACAATCAAAAGGCTGTGATGTGGCCGCTAATTTTATGTCACACAGTTCGAACATAACATAAAACAATCCCCGAACTTTACCCACAATAACATAACCTCATGACCTTTTTCTATACCGCACGTGCACCCTATAGTGCAACAAATACAGGCGATAAGGCCGACTGGAAGAGTTACCTGGAATGGAGCCACCTGGATCATCTTACCGAGCTGGTATCGCTGGACCAGGCGCTGAATGAAGATCTTGTAACGCATGATTATGACGCGGAGGAGTATTGGGCACATAGCATAGTAGATGATGAAATGATCACCAGTTTCTTTAGTACGCCTGAGTATGTACTGGCGCACATAAAGCAGCAGGACAAATTCAATATGCTGGCGGTGATCGTGGAGCCGGAGGATGATTGTAAGGATGTAGTGGTTGAAGGGTACGAGTTCATGGGTTATGAGCTGCTGGACAAAGACTACACTACCAGCGCCCTCAGCAATTGCGGTGGTTTCTGGGAGACTTATACACCCAGCGACATCAATAAGTATGGCCTTATAGATGAGATAGATAGCGCATTGGACATACGCGAGCGGTTATTGGAGAATAGCCCCGATGAATATCATGCGGATACCAATATTATTGCGGTGTGGCGGCATAAGACGATTGGGAGGTAGATTATTAATGCAAGCTACTTATATAGACATGCGATACCTTCGGCATCATTTTCAAAAGAGATCTAGTTTTCTACAGACATTTGATGCCTTCAGCATCATTACATGTACTTCAAATTCTATAGAAAATAGTTGCGACGACCTTGAGGTCGTGATGTCAAGCATTATTATACCAATTTGACTTTAAATATACACCCAATGCAATAACCACCTCCCCCTACGTTTCGGCAGAAAAAGCCGAAACTTAGGGTACAGAGCTACGCTCGTGCCGTGTCCGGCACCTTCAAAAGGAGGAGAGTGGTTGACGTATTTTAAAAGTGCGAAATTGATGTCTATTTGGTATTAATAATCGGCTTTAGCCGAACGTCAAAAAAGTGGCAGTAGTAGAACCTTCAAACTAATTTTGGCTAAAGCCACATAAATTTTATCCTTAACCCACGACCTGAAGGTCGTGGCAACTTTGACCGCATAGTCATTTATCCCCCGCAACAAAAAAGGCATACATCGCTGTATGCCTTTTGCTATTGAAATATGTTGTTGTTTATTTGTTCATTGTAACCGTGCAATTATCATTGCCGCCTGTAGGAATGTTCTCAGCTGTGTAAGCGATAACAAGCTTATTCGCTTCAAAGTGACCATGGCCTGTAACGGTTACACCGTTACCGATCAGCTGCCTTGCAATCGTAACAGAATCTGTATTACAATCCAGGTTGATGCGCGTATTGGTGTTCAAACCATAACCGCCAAAGTTTACCACATTCAGTATGTTGTTGCCAGATGCTGATGCAGAAGCTGTGTAGTTATAGTTGCTGGTAGTACATGCATTCTGGCAAGTATAGCTACCGGTAAGGAAAGAAGAACAGTTGTAGTGCACTACTCCCAATGTGAAATCGTATGTTTTGTACCCAGTAGAATAGCTGTAAGTAACCAGTCTTACCGGATAGTAACCCAATGGAGCAGCAGCTGAAGTAGTGTACAAAACGAAATCGGCAGTAAATGTAGGTATACCCTTAATGGTATCATGCACCATCTTTACTGTTGGTGGCAAGCCTTCTATAGTCAAAGAAACCTCTTCGTTAAAGTTACCGGTCAGAAACCTCACCTCAAAAGGCAGGTGAAGAGAATCGTCATGGTTAAGGTATGCATTGGTCACTGTATCAACAAGAATAGATATTGGCGGGTTGGTGCTGCTTTTAGAGCAAGAACCTGCAAACAGGGTCAAAGTGAGCAATGAAAGTAAAACGCAATTTCTCATTTGTTGTCTTTTAAAGCTGAAAGATACACATCAATTTTATTTGTTGATAATATCTGAGATAAATTTTATATGCTAATTTGTTTTG
>CANBQQ010000280.1 GCA_947371715.1 Flavipsychrobacter stenotrophus | reverse complement strand
TAGCAGGTATCATCTTCGCACAAACACGTGCTGCGTATATAGCCGTATTCTTTGGTATAGCAGTGGGCATAGCCATCAGAATGAAGTTGGTGAACTTTATAATGCCAGCCATTTATGCGTGCATCATCTTACTGTTTTGCTACATGGTGCCGAACAATAAGTACATGGCTTTCCGCCCCGACTATAACAAGACGTACATGCATAAGGAGTTTACGGACCACCTTATAGCTACGTTCAGGGGTAAGGATATGTCGAGCATGGAGCGTGTGTATAGATGGATAGCCACAGTACGTATGAGTACTGACTACCCATGGACGGGTGTGGGGCCACGTGCGTTTTACTTTTATTACAAACCATATGCGGTAAGTTCATTCCAGACGTATGTGAGCCGCAATAAAGAACAGTCTACTACACACAATTATTACCTGTATATGCTGGCAGAACAGGGGTATCCTGCTATGCTGCTGTATGCGTTGCTGATACCGGTGTTATTTGCCAAGGCGCAGAAGGTGTATCATAGATTCAAAGACAAATTTTGGCGGTCGGTAACAATAGGCCTTGCCATGACCATAGCTGCGGGCTTTATCAACAACTTCTTCTCTGAGTTAATAGAGACCCATAAGGTGGGTGCGCTGTTCTATATTCCGGTAGCCTTGCTGATCATCCTGGATCAGAAGAGTAAGGTGATGGAAAAGGAAGTGGTGGGTGATGTGGTTGTTGGGTAATTTTGATGTGCAAAGGTGTTAATTCACCCAGCCGCTGTAGAGACGCAAAATCTTGCGTCTCTACGAACGTATAAAGGGCAGGCTCGAAAGGTTTAGCGGATATAAAATAGGGAACTTTCTGGTTAGCTATTCAATGCTCTAAGTTGTTCAAACAATTCCTTTTGTTTGTCGGTAAGGTGAGTGGGTAGTAATACTTTTAATGTTACATAAAGATCGCCGAAAGTTTCGGCTTTGCCATAAACAGGCATGCCTTTGCTTTTGATGCGTATGGTTTTGGTGGCTTGAGTACCTGCTGCTATCTGCACCTTTACCTGGCCGGTAAGTGTTTCAACCAATGTTTCGCCGCCCAGTACTGCTGTGTACAAGTCTATCTCGTGGTTGGTCTTAAGGTTGTCTCCTTCGCGGGTGAACCTGTGGTGCGGACGTACTCTTACATTAACGAACAGATCGCCTGCTGTGGCAGGTGTGCTGCCTGCACCACCCTTTCCTTTTATGCGTAGTTGCTGTTCATCGTAAGCACCTGGTTTAGTGCTTATTCTTAGTTTTTCATTTTCCAGTTGTATTACGCGGGTAGTGCCATAGTAGGCTTCTTCCAGCGATATTTCGAATTCGGTCTGCAGGTCCTGACCTTTGCGGGCTCTTTGCCTGCCGCCGCCACGGGCACCACCTCCTCCTCCGAAGAACTGCTCGAAGAAGTCGGAGAAGTCGCCACCACCACCGCCGAAGCCGCCGCTAAATCCGCCGCCACCACCAAATGGATTACCGCCACCGCCGGGCTGTCCGCCCATGTTCTCGTATTGTTTCCAGTTAGAGCCCAGTTCGTCGTATTTCTTTCTCTTTACGGGGTCGCCGACAACGTCGTTGGCCTCGTTGATCTCTTTGAATTTCGCCTCAGCGTCTTTGTTGTCGGGATTTTTATCGGGGTGGAATTTCAGGGCGAGTTTGCGGTATGCCTTCTTGATCTCTTCCTGAGTTGCCTTTTTATCTACGCCTAGTGTTTTATAATAATCTTTATATTCCATGGGTAATCTATTTCTTTTGTGGCCCGTTCAGGGCTTATGCCTTACTATTACAGAATGCCTTCCAAAAGGAGTGCGCCCTTACAGGGCTTAGTTCAGAAGATGTCTTTACGTAGGGCTAACGCCCTACGCTATTGATGAAGCTCTTTCAGAGCTATCCACGTTCTAACACCAGTAAGCGCCTGATCCTATGCCCTTATCACCATAAAATTACTCTATTCACAGCAATCATGCATGATGATAGTCATTATTAAAACTGTACCGCCGTTGGTTTAAAGCCTCACCCCAACCCTCTCCAAGAGAGAGGGAGAGCTAATGTCCACGCTATCGCGTGGCGTTATAGCAAGATTCCTTTTTGTCAATTTGAATACACCGTAATAGCAAAGCGGGTATCTCAATGAGATACCCGCTTGTATTATTTAATGATATCCGGCTGATTATTTTGCAGCAGCCAGTTCTTTTACTTTCTTGAATACTTCGGCTTCGCCGCCTTCTTCATAACCTATGTGGCTGAACGCGATCTTACCATTCTTGTCTATAATAACGGTAAACGGTACAGACTGGAAGTTAAGGGAACGCTTAAGGTCTGAGTTCACATCGATATAGAAAGGGAAGCTCCAACCCTGAGATACGGCATATGTGCGGGCAATACCTTCTGCACGAACCTCGTCTATAGAAACTGTCACATAATTGAAGTCTGCTTCCTTCTTCCATGCAGGCAAAGCCGCTGAGATGTTCTTAATTTCCTTCTTGCACGGGATACACCATGTAGCCCAGAAACTGATAACAGTTACCTTTCCTTTTTCCACTACGTCGTTGAACGCGAGCTTCTTTCCTGAGTTAAGATCTTTGATCTGAGTCTTAGGAAGATCCTGCGCGTGGAGATTGATAGCTAAGAAGAGACCGGCCACTGCCAAAAGTAATTTTTTCATAAATACCTGATTTTAATTGATTGTAAGCGAAAACTCTGCCAAATTTGTAAATTGCATACAATTTCCGAAAAAAATTAACAATTCAACGTAAATAATGAACAAAGCGCTCTATTTATTTCTGTTGACCTGCCTTCCGGCAGGTTTATTTGCACAAGGCACCCTTTCGGGTGACTTGCAGACCAATCTCAACTTCTTTCAGAAGGATGAAAAGATAGGCGCATCTAACAATCCACTCTACGACAACTACCTGACGGGTAGTGAAGCATGGCTGAGTACCCGTTATAATGTTAATGACTGGACGTTTAACCTTAGATTGGACGCCTTCAGCAATTCTAACCTGGCCAATCCTACGCAGGCGCTCACCGGCTACGGTGTGGGTGCCTTCAGCGTAACTAAGGAAATGGATGATGTTACCGTTACAGTTGGTAATATATATGACCAGATAGGCAGTGGCCTTTTGTTCCGGTCTTATGAAGACAGGGGGCTGCTGATAGACAATGCGCTGATAGGATTGGAGATCAAATACAAGCTGGGTAAAGACATTCAGCTGAAAGGGTTTGGCGGACAACAGAAGTTCAGGTTTGAACGATATGCGCCGATAATAAAGGGCTTTAATGCTGAAGGCAACTATGCAGTAGGTAAGGCCAACTTCATGCCGGGTATCGGCATTGTAAACCGTACTCTGGATGAGACATCAATGCTGAAGATAGCCTCTAACATCAATACTTATGATCTGTCTAAGCGTTTTGAACCAAGGTGGAACAACTACCTGATGAGTGTTTACAATACCATTAACTACAAGAGCTTTTCATGGTACATAGAGGGTGCATATAAGACCCACGAAGCCATACCTGATACCAATGCAGCAGGTGCACTGGTAGACAGAGCCGGCAATGTGGTGTTTACTACTATCAACTATGGCAAGAAGGGTTTTGCAGTGAATGTATCTGCAAAGCGCACTGAGAATTTCTTTAACCGCACCTCTCCCAATGAGTCTTTGCTGAATGGCATGGTGAACTGGCAGCCGGTTGTAGCCCGCCAAAGGCCCGAAAGGCTGATGAGCCGTTATACACCAGCATCTCAGGACTTGTCTGAAATGGCAAGCACAGTGGATGTATTGTATACGCCAAGTGATAAAACAAGTTATACATTTACCTACACTAACATAGACAAGCTGGACAAAAGCAAATTGTACAGAGAGCTGTTTGGCGAGATAGTATATGAAGGTGTAAAGAACTGGAAATTTGAAGGGGGTATTCAGTACATGGAGTACAACATGACCGTGTACCGCACCAAACCGCAACCGTTCCTGTTTGCCGTTACTCCTTTTGCAGAGGTGACTTACCTGATCAATGATCATAAATCACTCCGCTTTGAGGCGCAGTACATGAACACCAAGCAGGATTACGGATCTTGGGTGTTTTTCCTTTTGGAATATAACCTGGCTCCTAAGTTCTCTATCTCGGCATCAGATATGTACAACTTCGATCCTAACTACAGCAACAGCGATGTTAAGGGTGCGTACCACTACCCTACTATATATGGCGCATTTACCAAGGGTCCTTCCCGCTTCTCAATTGCTTACGTAAAGCAGGTGGCAGGTATCAATTGCACCGGTGGTGTATGTCGTTATGAGCCGGCGTTCAGCGGTGTGAGAACTACGTTCTCTACGAGATTCTAGTTTAAGTGAAAAGTCAAAAGTTAAAACCTAAAAGTGGTTCTTCAATAGCATAATATTATGCCCTCGCTGATGCGGGGGCATTTTTTTTGTGCTTGGGGATGCATTTATTGCCGGGCAGGGGTGAACCCAGCACCTACATTGGTCTGTTTACTCACCTCAAAGAGAATCGGTCCGGAAGTGTTTGTCTGAACCAGGATTTAAAGGATTAAAGGATTTTCCTGATGGTATTTGGTGCGCCGTCCTGAAATGAGTTGCTAGTTTCTAATGGAAGTCCTGCTGCCAATTTACAAATCAGGAATCATAAAATTCTACTTACCCAAATACTAATACATCGGGTATCGTGTTTTTCCTCTAATTTTCTAAATTTTGGTTAAGACAATATCATACCGCCAACAGGACGTTAAAATAAGTATTGGATATGGTGCAATAGAAAAATGTATTATGAGGGAATGAGGGAAAGGGGGTAATTTTCCGGCCTTAATTGAAATTACAATTGATGACAACAATTATAGCAGGCACTAACAGAGCTGACAGTATGACCTTACGAACTGCCAGGCTCTACTTTGATATACTGAAGGAACTGGGAGAAAACGTGCAGCTGCTATCGCTGGAAGGAAAGGAAGTGTGGGAACGAGGTGCATCTATGCTGGCACTGGAGCAGGAGTACCTGATTCCGGCTGAAAAGTTCATTTTT
>CANBQQ010000279.1 GCA_947371715.1 Flavipsychrobacter stenotrophus | reverse complement strand
ATAGTATTGCGAGTACTTGGAAAAATTTCAATTTCATAGCTTTTTGTTTTATAGTTAATGTAAAAATAAAACATCTCAGCTCCAAAAAAGCTCTTTTTCTCACGTACGGTCAATTTTGTTCACGAACGGCATTGAAACGCTAGCCGTTTTAACCAAAAGGAAATAAAAAAAGGCTGTCGGTTACGACAGCCTTTAGTAATCTAATATATTATTCTTATCCCTGTACGTGTACAGAATAAGTAATATCGATCTTGCAACGGATAGAATCGGTAGTTGCACGGCGCAGACTGCCACCTACAGTGTAGGTAAAGTTAGTTCCGTTCAAATATCCCTTCAGTTCCACATTAGGATCTACAGGCATATCTAAAATAGTGCTGTAAGTGTCGGGATTATTCAAAGACAAAGAATATGGAGTAGTGTTTGTATTGGAGTAGAACGAACCAGATGCTGATCTGAAGTTAGCAAAGTTGTTAGCTGTAGTTGGGTTCAGCAACGTAAGCTTACAAGAAGTAAGTTTAGCACTTGTAATATTATTGATACCCAAAACATTTGCCGTATTGGCTTTAATGAAGGAATCAATATTGTAGTAAACAACCTGCGATCCTGAAGCAGAACCGACAGTATCTGATGATGGAGGCAATACAATTTCTGTTGAAGCAGTCTGCATAGTTAGGTCATACTGAACCAGGCTAGCAATTTTGCTGCACGACTGCAAATAAGCAGTTCCCAAACACGTCATTACCATTGCCGAAGCGAATAATATTCTGGATTTTCTCATAAATAAAGTTTAGTCAAAGATAAGTTTAAATGAATAAATAAAAAAATGTTATTGGTGGCTAGCCTTCCACCTCATAATATCAACAAGCGTGCCAGTTTTAAAGGATTGTTAAATTAAACATCAGAATAAACCCAACTGGCCGGTCTTGCCGGAGTGCTTCCGCTCATGGTCTAGCAGCCATTGTTTCTTCGGCAATCCGCCGCCATAACCAACCAAACTACCGTTCTCCCCTATTACCCTATGGCAGGGCACTATAATAGCAATACCATTTTCACCATTAGCTCCGGCCACGGCGCGTATGGCCTTTTCATTGCCCAGCATTATCGACTGCTTCTTGTATGACCTTGTTTCAGCATACGGTATCTGCATCAATAACTTCCATACACTCACCTGAAATGGGCTGCCCACCAAATGCAATGGCAGATCAAAGTCTTTACGCTCGCCTGTAAAGTATTCACCCGCCTGTTGTTTGAGTATCTCAAAATGCGGATGCTCACCCGCAGTGAAACTGCGGCCCATATGTTTCTCTATACGGTTCATTATGGTGTCAATGCTTCTCCGATACTCAAAGTCAAACAAACAGATACCCTCATCCGATGCGCCCATGCGCATAGTGCCTAATGGTGTTTTTATGGATGATAAGTACAGCATAAGATTGTAAGTTGCTTTATTCTTTAATATACCTGCTCATATGCCATTGACCGGTTGGCATTGAAGTAACCCATACCGCTTATACAATATACCTTTGTCATGCGCCGCCCAGCCCTACATACTCGATCGGCCCATTATAGTCATCGCTGTTTTCGGTAATAGTGCGCTCTACATATTTATGCACCAGATAGTTCAGTTCCTCTCCCTTACCCAATAGCACCACCACCTTTATGGGCACTACCACTATTTTCACTCCCAGCTCTACCAGGTTTTCATAATGCAGGTGCAGACGGGTAGCATCTTTTTCGGTGGTCACTATTACCTTGTTCTCTATATTCCAGTTGTTGTAAGCCGCCATTATCTCTTCAATATCGGTGGTCACAAAATAATGGTGATCGGGGTAGCTAAGCAAATGCAGATCGGTAACACCCTGCTTTAGGTAACTTATGAGTGGTTCCGGCCTGGCTATACCGCACACCAATATAGCATGCGTGTTCGTCAGGTTTTCAGGTTCACGGGTAAAAAAGTTGAATGGCGTGCCATATTGAATACCGGTAAAGAACACACTCTGGTGTGGTAGCGGGTTTATGTGTTTGGTTATCTCGCTGGCCTGCGCTGCGGTAATGTTCAGCGGACTCTTAGAAACTACTATTACCTCCGCCCTCTTATATGCCCCGCGACTTTCGCGCAGATTGCCAAAGGGAAGAATATGATCTTTATAGAATGGGCGGGAGTAATCGGTGATCAGAATGTTCAACCCCGCCTTTACCGAGCGGTGCTGGTAGGCGTCATCCAGCAGTATCACATCTATACCCGGCCGACGCTGTAGTAATGCAGGTATCCCGGTAAGCCTTTCCTCCGCCACGCACACCACGGCATCGGGGTACTTCATAAAGTATTGCATAGGCTCGTCACCGATACGCAGCGCATTGGCTTTCTCATCGGCAATAATAAAACCCTTCGTATAGCGCTTGTACCCACGACTCATGGTAGCAACAGTATATTGATACTGCAGCAGATCGAGCAGGTATTCTACATGTGGTGTTTTACCGGTACCGCCGGTAGACAGATTACCTACCGTAACGACAGGTACACTGAAACTGATAGAATTAAAGAACTTAATATCATAAAGCCTGTTGCGCAGCCATACCAATGCACCATATATAAGGGTGAACGGATATAAGGCCAGTCGCAGCACAGTTGTTACATAATAAAGGAAGCTGTTTTCTCGCATGTAATGATTGTAATATAGGTGCCAAAGGTCGCTAATAAATGTTTACACGCTGAAGGATAATTGTAAATACAGTTATAAAAAACAAAAAGTTCACCGGCTTATGGAAAATTCGCGGATCTGTATCTTATATTTATAAGTACATTTTTGTTATGGGTAAGGTCTACATTTCCCGAAGGCTGTCATTGCTCTTGCTGTTGGCAGCAGCAATGGTGTCTATTGCATCTATGGCATGTACCGGCAAAACACCCGACAAAACGGATTCCACCTCCCGCACGCGTTTTCATGAAACTACACTAAAGACCGACGTTGACAGTATAGTGGTCGTAAAGAGATTCCGCCACATGTATGTCTTTAATAGTGGCAAACTGCTGAAGGTATATAATATATCATTGGGCGAACAACCGGTAGGTGCCAAACATTTTAAGAACGATCGTAAAACACCTGAAGGCATCTATTATATAACCAAGCGCAATCCATACAGCATGGCCCACAAATCGCTGGCCATCTCCTACCCCAACGACCGCGACCGCAAATATGCCCGTGCACAAGGCAAAGACACAGGCGGAGATGTAATGATACACGGCATACTCAACGGCTACGACAAACAAGCTGCCGACTTTGTAGGGGTAGACTGGACATGGGGCTGCATAGCAGTAACCAACCAGGAAGTAGATGAATTATATGAGCATGTTAGGATAGGATCGCCTATTAATATATTACCGTAGAAAGAAAACAGCTCAGCGACACTGCTATCTAATTACGCACTAAAGTGCAGACACCACCTGATTTTGTCTTATTTCCTTATCTATCTCATTCTGGTGTTTAATTGTGTATGACAGGGCTACTTTAACGAATTCGTTCAAACTAAGACTTTTCTGAGACGCAACTAAAGCTGCAGCTCTATGGAGTTGCAAAGGCACTCTTACATTAAAACTACCTTTATAAGCCTTTTCAGGGGATTTATTCAGTGCTATACAGGTTTCAAGATAGTCTTCAATAGCCTCTTTAAAAGCCTTTTTCAATTCAGCTACAGATTTCCCTTCAAAAATAACGAGGTCATTAATGCCAAGTACCTTGCCATAAAACACCTCATCTTCTGCACTAAAATTGATAGAAGATATATAATCTTTGTACTTTAGGCTATCGTTCATCTCTATTAATTTTTCCGTTCTCCTTTAATTGTTCTATAACAGCATTTATTGCATAAGTCTTCACAATGTTAGACGGGTGAGGTTTATGCAAACTGATAATATTGATTGACTCACAAATTTCCTTCTTGAACCACCCGTCTTGCCAGTTTTCTTCTCAACATATCCGTAATGAGCCAGCACCTTTACAAGTTCATCCCAGGTAAAATCCTTTGGGTTCGAAAGCAGCCTTTCTATGAGTTTTTCAATTCTACCCAATGGTTCAAAGTTATAAAGTTAGCAACTATAATTTAGTTACAAAGCTATTAAATATTCTAAATAATACAAAAAATAGGCTAATCCATCTTCATCCTACCCTTCTCCTCAAGCGCATTATTGTGCTGGCGGGCCTGGCCATTACCGAAATTGTAGGTGAATGACAGGTAGGCCATCTGGCTGGCTATTCGGGTGCGGGAATCAGAGCGGAAGTTATTGAGCACGTTATGGCTCGTGAATTTAGACAGGTAGAACGGATCTTCCAGTGATGCTTTTATGTTGATGTGGTCGCCTATTCGCTTAGATACACCCGCAGAAGTATAAATGTAATCGCCACTGGCACCCATAACCGAACTAACATACTTTGACGAATAATAGACCTGTGCCTCTGCTCTCCACCCCTTCCCTAAATCGAATTGGGAGAACATGCTCGTATTCCAGCCTATGCCATCATTCACAATATTGCTATTGGCTATCATGCCCGCGTAGTAGAGGTAATACACATCGGCAGTAAGGTTTAATGACCACCATTTGTTCACATCTTTATTGAAGGCAATGCTCAGGTCGGCCATGCGGTTCTCCCCTATATTTTTGTTGGTACTGTATATGATGCGGGTGGCATTATCTGCCAGCACCACCTCACTCATCACGTCTTTGGTCTGTGCAACACTCAGTGAAGTGATGATCATATTCTTATAGCTGTGCTTCAGCTCTATGCTATTGGTATACTGCGGCTGCAAGTACGGATTGCCTGCTGTATAGTTGTACTGAAACGAATAATAGATAAACGGATTCAGCAATTTATACCCCGGCCTGTCTATCCGCCTGCCATAGTTCAGCTCAAACTGATTATTACTATCTGCCGTGTAGCCAATAAATGCCGTAGGGAAGAATGATAGATAGTTTCTTGAAAAATGGTCTGAATGTATATGCTGCAAACCATCGGCAATGGTTTGCTCTGCTCTCAGCCCCACCCTCGCATTCCATTTGTC
>CANBQQ010000278.1 GCA_947371715.1 Flavipsychrobacter stenotrophus | reverse complement strand
CACATCATATTGCGGGGCAACTCGCAGTTGTGGACACTGCTGCACATGCGTTACTTTAAGAACGTTATAGCCAAAGATGGTGTGAACGGTATTAAGAACAAGTGTACCGGTGCCGACGGAGAAGATATAATACTGGAAGTACCACTGGGAACAATAGCCATAGATGAGGAAACCGGCGAAACAGAAGCAGAGATACTGGAAGACGGACAGGAGATTGTGTGGATACCGGGCGGCCGTGGCGGCTTAGGTAACTACAACTTTGCTACATCTACCAACCAGGCTCCTGACTATGCACAACCAGGTGAACAAGGCATAGAAGGCAACAAGGTACTGGAGCTGAAGATACTGGCCGACGTAGGCCTGGTGGGCTTCCCCAATGCCGGCAAGTCTACCCTGCTATCTGTGGTGAGCGCAGCCAAACCTAAAATAGCCAACTACGCATTTACCACATTGGTACCGCAGCTGGGCATAGTAGCCTATAAGGACAACCGTTCGTTCTGCATGGCAGATCTGCCTGGTATCATAGAGGGTGCTGCCGAAGGCAAGGGACTGGGACACCGTTTCTTGCGCCATATAGAGCGCAATGCAGTGCTACTGCTCCTTATACCTGCCGATAGCGATGATCATGCACGTGAGTATGAAGTACTGATGAACGAGCTCGAAGAGTACAACCCGGAACTGCTGGACAAGGAAATGATACTGGCCATCAGCAAAAGCGAAATGCTGGATGATGAATTGAAACAAGGTATCATTGATGCGTTACCGGAAGATGTGGAACCCGTTTTTATCTCCTCACTCACCAATCAGGGTATTGGCGAATTGAAAGATAGAATATGGGAAGCATTGACAGCTGTTAATGAATAGAAGATAAACATTAGAAATACTTAACTTAGGCAAGCGATATCGCTTGCCTTTTGTTTTTGTTGCGGTTTTGGCGGGATGACTATATGTTCGCAAGCGGGACGCTTGCATGAGCTAGGACGAAGCGAGACGCTTCGACCAGTTGCGGGGCAATGACATGGACGCAGCATATGGCTGCTTAATTAAACATCCGATACCTTCGGCATCGTGTCCTATAATTTTCATAAATCCTACAGACATCTGATACCTTCGGCATCATGACATGTTTTCAAATCCACAAGTCAATGACAAAACTAAACATCACAGACTGACCTCTACAACGCCTTATTCGCAGCACTCTCATAAATAACCTGTAACAACGTTTGCCCCACAGCTTTTAGCGTGTTTTTGTCTATGATCTGCATATTGTCGTTGTGAGTATGCCAATGTGGAGGGAAGGGTGATTGCGGGTTCTGGGTGAGGTTGATGATGTCGATGGTTTTGATACCAGTTATTTTGTTTACAGGATCGTGATCATCTACGATAGCCGGACCTTCTGTATAGGGGAAGTAGGATGAGAAACCTGCGTGGCCGGCAGCCTGCCACACCATCTGTTGCACACCATCGGCATATTGGCGCGACATACCCTCCAGCAGGAACTGCGCACCACGTGCGCCTACCATATCCAGCAGTATGCCAAATTCCGCCTTATAGCCTGCTACATGCGGGTTCCTGCACCAGTATTGTGTACCCAGGCAATAAGAATCTTCTCCCCATACGTCTTTGCCATAATCTTCCACATCTGTCAACAATATGTCTATGCCCAGGTCGGGAGAAAGACCCATTTTCTTTACCTGCCTTGCTACTTCTATCAGCACCCCTACCACACTGCCGCCATC
Organism: Flavipsychrobacter stenotrophus; assembly: GCA_947371715.1. Classification (GTDB taxonomy): domain Bacteria; phylum Bacteroidota; class Bacteroidia; order Chitinophagales; family Chitinophagaceae; genus Flavipsychrobacter; species Flavipsychrobacter stenotropha_C. The sequence goes on along the minus strand of CANBQQ010000278.1, from coordinate 3,320 downwards.
ATCGGCCGCCAGCACGGCTTTTTCTTTATCTTTTGTATCCTGGTCGGCCCACGGGCGACTATCCCAGTGAGTGAGGAAGAGGATGCGCCGTTGTGCTTTGGGGTTGATACTGCCAATGAGGTTGATGCAGGGCAGTTCTTTCTTGTCGCCGCCAATTACTTTCACGTTCTGTATATACACAGTATCGCATACCTGCCTGAGTTGTTGCTCCATCCATGCGGCACATTTTTCCTGCGCTTCAGAGCCGGGAGTGCGTGGCCCGAACGCTACTTGGGTAGCCACCGCATTGTATGCACTATCGGCTTCAAATGTGGGTGTTTTTACCTGTGCTACCGGTGGTGTTGCAGTTGCCTCGTCGTTCTTTTGTTCATCTTTACAAGACTGCAAAAGGAAAACGATCGACAATACAGGCACCAGCAGATAAATGGATCTCATAAAAAAACCGGCTATTAGCAGCCGGTTTCAAAATTAAGTTATTTGTTGTAGAACACTACCTTCGCATAGCACGTTTGAAGGTTACCCTATCCTTTCGGATCGGTATCTCCTGCACCTGGTCTCCGGCACTGATAGAGATGGTATCTATGTTGCAGTGTGCATTGCGCGTTTCTACAACTATATAGCCTGTCACCATTTCACCCGGCTCTATACTGGCCACTCTCGACAACAGGCTGTCGGAGAAAACGGGGTCATGACTGTCGACATTCCACTTTTCAGATATAGCCCTGTACCGTATATCAGTGATGATCGGCAGATTCGGGATAGTTTCTATGACTACATCGTCGAGGTCATTTTCTGTTTTATTCTCTATAGTAATGCTAAGGAATATGTAATCTTTACCGGCATAAGTATTCACAAATGACGTTACATAATTCATGATAACGTTAAAGGCCTTTTTGGAGACCTCAACAGGTACAACTGGCCTAGGCTTGCGTTTCAGTTTGACCACAATACCGATCAATACTGCAACAGCCAACACAATACCCAGAACTATAAAGAAGGTCGTCATATTCATAGAATTCATTTAATGGCAAATTATCCCTCCTCAAAAACATGCCATGGAATTATCTTTACTAAGAGTTTTTCCTGCTTATCGCTTTCTCGGCAGCAGCAACTATATGAGCAGTTGTCAAACCATATTTATCCAGCAGTTGGTTAGGTGTTCCGCTTTCGCCGAATGTATCCATTACCGCTACATACTCATGTGGCACTGCGCAATTGCGTGATGCTACATTAGCTACGCTGTCGCCCAGTCCACCGTTTATCTGGTGCTCTTCGGCCGTAACTACGCAACCTGTTTTGGTCAGTGATTTAATGATAGCAGCTTCGTCAAGCGGCTTGATGGTGTGCATGTTGATGAGATCAACAGAGATACCCTTTGCTGCCAATATCTTAGCTGCCTCAACCGAGCGCCATACCATGTGTCCGCAAGCAATGATACTAACGTCAGTACCTTCAGCCAGTACCTGAGCCTTACCCAGTTCAAATACCTGATCTTCAGCAGTAAAGTTTGGCCACTTAGGACGACCGAAACGCAGGTAAACAGGGCCATGATACTCAGCAATAGCTATAGTAGCTGCCTTTGTCTGGTTGAAATCGCAGGGAACAACAACTGCCATACCCGGCAACATCTTCATCATGCCTATATCTTCCAGCACCTGGTGTGTAGCACCATCTTCACCTAGGGTAAGACCCGCGTGAGAAGCACATATTTTTACATTCTTATCGCTATAGGCTACCGACTGACGGATCTGGTCGTAAACGCGCGAAGTAGAAAAGTTAGCAAACGTAGTAGTGTAAGGGATCTTGCCGCCAACGGTTAGTCCGGCTGCAACGCCTATCATGTTGGCTTCGGCTATACCACACTGTATAAAACGATCAGGAAATTCCTTGATGAAGGCATTCAGCTTCAGTGAGCCTGCAAGATCGGCGGTAAGTGCAACCACATTAGGGTTGCGACGGCCAGCCTCTAAAATACCTTCTCCAAACCCTCCGCGGGTCTCTTTTTCATTTAATATCTGTATATCTTCTAACATGATGTAGTAGCAATGAGCCGCAAAAATACGTTTATCATTTGGTTATTGGAAATGGGATTCGTTTTTAGGACGGCTGGGCATCTCTATTCTTCTTATAACTACGTGCCCTCTCAAAACTTTCCTCTACAGTATATGATTTAGATAGCCCTTTCTCATGTCTTTCCATTCTTTCGTTGAGCATCTTCAAGGTTTCTGCATCGAAAATATAATCTTTTCTGCCTATTGAAGACAATCTGTTTATAACATTCCTGGTCTGCTGCTCGTTACTCAATTTCATATCCAACAAAAATTTCGTTCACATCAAATGAAAAGCCTTCCAATACGGCTGAGGATACCCGATCTCCGGTAACATAAAAGCGGGAAGGAACAAACTTGCCATCTTTAAGTGTATAGATCATCAAAGTTTTTTCTGTTGGAAAGATCACCCAATATTCCCTTACTCCTGCCTCCTGATAAACTTCATACTTTAATTTCAGCTCCTTTTCACTATTAGATGGTGACAGAATCTCCATAACAATATCAGGTGCACCTATACACCCTTTCTTATCAATTTTAGCAGGGTCGCAGATAACGCAGATATCCGGCTGAACAACTGTAATAATGTCTTTATCCTCCCGGGATCTGCGAGGGATACGTACATCGAACGGGGCACTAAAAAACTGGCATGATTTACCTCTTAAAAACTGCCATAGCAATCCTGAAACCTCCCTTGATATTACCTGGTGGGCAGATGTAGGTGCAGGGCTCATCTTAAAAATGCGCCCCTTTATCAGTTCTATCCGTTCTTCAAACTTCCACTTATAGTAGTCTGCGTAGGTGTAAACCTTATTTATGTCCAGATCAGCCAGCTTCATTTGCTCAAAACTAATTAAATATTACAAAATTCAGGTTTATCATTTGGTTAAAACGTACCCCCATTCCTTTAGCCATGTAAGCACTTTTACCTTGTAGTCGCCTTGTATAATTATGTACCCATCTTTTATGCTGCCACCGGCGCCGCACTTGGTTTTGAGCTGCTTGCCCAGTGCTTCCATATCTTCCTCAGAGCCTACAAAACAATCTACCAGCGTTACCACTTTACCCGCCCGTTGCTTGGTGTCCAGTGTTACTCTCAGTTTTTGTTTCTCCTTGGGCAGTGTATCTACGGGTTCATCGGCCGGAAAATCATTGAAGAAATCCTTGTTGGTTGAATAGGCCAGGCCATCGGGGCGTGAAGATGTTTTTTTAGACATGGGTATGCAATTAGCTGTTGTAAAGATAATAGAAAAAGAGAGCGGTAACGAAAGA
>CANBQQ010000277.1 GCA_947371715.1 Flavipsychrobacter stenotrophus | reverse complement strand
GCTGCCCTTATAGCAGATGGTGATGCCCCTGCCATAACCACATAGAACCATATTAGCGGCAATGCTATTACATATGCTATCCAGTTATACTTCTTGTTCTTTATCCACCTCAACAGGAATACGATAACTGCAAAGAACATCATGATATTACCCCCACTTATAGCTATGATGTGCACAATGCCGGTATCTGAAAAGGACTGCCGCGTATCATTATCCAGATTCACTTCATCACCCAGCAGCATGGCCTGTATAAGTCCTTTGGTAGGTACGTCTGTAATATACCTATCCAGCTGCACCATACACCAATTATGGCCGCGTTCTGTTAGTGACTCCTCTATGGTATTGTGTTGCGCATACAACCTTACCATCTTAGCTGCACAAAACTGTTGGTAGCAGATGTTATTCCGCCGCAGATACCGTGCATGGTCAAACTCATGAGGGTTGCCGGAATTCTCTACCTGTTCCCACTTGCCGGGCAATAGTATCGTATCACCACAGTGGTAGAGCATCGGCAACTCATCTTTATAGATGTACAAGATACCTGCACCATTGGTGTAGGTTATGGTGTCTTTATCTATTGTCCTTAAAACTTCTACGGGTATCTTCCATGAATGCTCTTTATCAGCCGGCTCAGCGGTTATCCGTGCGAGGCAAGTGGTATTATCTTTATAGCAATGCCTTTCATAGAACGAAGGTTGTCTTCCGGAATCATTTAGCCATGCGATACAATGGCCACCACAGGCCAATAAGCAGTTCACAGCCACAAACAAGATTACCTGACCTTTATTAGCCTTCCGGCGCGCCATAAAGGCAAGTACCGCAAACGAGAGCACAACAACTATCAGCGCATTAAATAAGTTCCACTCAGGAAAGTTATCGTATACCATTATCCCCACGGCAAGCGGCAACAGCAATCTAAGGAAAGGAGCACTTTCCCAGGTATAGGCTTTGTTCAGTGGCCAGCGGTTCATGGGTTGCTAAAATAGGGAAAGGATAGGTATTGTTCATTTATCGAGCCAATATTAGATTCGCAATTGCATCAAAAGCACTAAATTTGTAGTAATAAGATTTCAATATATGCCTGAAATAACCATCAAATACAAAAACCTGAAAACACTACAGGCATTAATGGATATAGCCAAGTATTTTGACTTCACCATCACAACTCCGGCAAAAAGAACGGGCAAAAAAAACGCGCTGCCAATAGACTTCGCTGAAAAACCGGACGTGACCGCCCTTTCGGGAATATGGAAAGACAGGGAAATTTCGCTTGAGGATTTACGTCAAAAAGCATGGGGTGATCGTTTATGAGTTTGGTCATCTGCGATACAAATATTTTCATTTCTTTATTCAGGCAGATGCCTGATACCATCGCAGAGTTGAAAGCGATTGGTGACGCTAATGTCTTGATTCCATCAGTTTCTGTAATGGAATTATATAGAGGAATGGAAAACAAAAAGGAGCTTAGTGCAATGAATACCCGTATTAAAGGGTACAACATTATTCACTTTAACCAAACGGTGTCAAAGAAAGCGATTGAATTGATTCACCTACATAAACTCTCCCATAATTTACAAATACCTGATGCTATCATAGGTGCGATGAGTATTGTTTATGAATTACCATTGCTAACTTACAATAAGAAGGACTTTAAGTTCATGAAGGGCATATACTTGTATTAGTCCGTTTGTTATTATTCTTATCCGGTGCTATATTAGCTTGATAATTCTCATCATACCCTTAATCTATGAACCGGATCGGCTATATTTTCCTCTTATTCTTAATGCTATTGAATTTTCGTTATTCCTATGCAGCCTTCCCTGTTACAACAACAACCTTGCCCAATAATTCGCCCAATGTTTCCATTTTGCGTTGATAAATAGTATGTTCGCAAATCTTTTATGTCAAGTGTATTTTTAAATCTATTCCTATGAAAGTCCTATATGCAATAATGATCTGCCTTTGTACTGTGTTTGTCATTGACAGTTCTTGTTATGCCGCGTTCCCTGTAACAAACACACATGCGCAAGAAGCATCTGCGGCAGAGGTTGTGAGTGTCACAACAGAGCAATCACCCACCCCAACGGCATTGGCCACTAAGAAGAAACACCGACACTATCATAATCATGAGGAACAACCCGAAAAATATGACCTCAGCGTTGCCTCATTTGTTCTTGCGTTGTGCAGTATCATATCGCTGTCCTTCGCAGTAGGCACCATAGCTACGGTACTTGGCGGGCTGGGGATCATTCTTGCTGTGCTTGCTTTTATTATAGCCACACAGGCACTAAACAGAAAGCAAAAGCTACAGGCGCTGGCTATATTTGGTTTGATAATAGGCGGTGTTATTAGCTTAACGTTTATTGCTACTATAATTCCTAAACTTATTGGCTCAAAATGATCGGCGTTATAGTGTGATTACTCTAATTGTGTAGTTTACGCTGCAAGCTTCCTCATATATTTATCATCTCCAAAGGCCTTCGGCTGCCCTGATATATGATTAATATCATAGGTCTGGCGCTATGAATACTGTCGGCTATTTTCGTACTTTTACGGATATTCAATTGTAAAAATATCCTTAATTATATATGTCACGTCAGGTTTCTATTTTAGGTGCGGGCCTTGTTGGTTCGCTGTTATCCGTTATACTCAAGAAGAAAGGTCACGAAGTTACTTTATATGAGCGCCGCCCCGATATGCGCACAGCATCGGGTTATGCAGGCCGCTCTATCAACCTGGCTATGAGTGCCAGGGGCTGGAAGGGACTAGAGCTCGCAGGTCTTCGCGAAGATCTGGAAGCAATAGCTATTCCTATGTATGGCCGCCAGTTGCACATGCCCGATGGTTCGCAGGCATACCAGCCTTACAGCAAGAACAATGAAGCTATCTATTCTGTAAGCCGTGGGGAACTGAACAGACGCCTGATGACACTTGCCGAGCAGAATGGCGTCAATATTAAGTTTGAGCACAAATGCAGCAATGTAGATGTGCCTAATAATAAGCTCACCTTTTCTTTGCCTGATGGCAGCACAGAAGCTGTTCAGGCTGATCTGCTGTTTGGTGCAGATGGTGCGTTCTCTGCGCTGAGGCAGAGCTACACCCATATGGATAAGGTAAACTGCTCGCAGAACTACCTGGAATATGGTTATAAAGAACTGAACATCCCAGCCGGTAAAGATGGGGAAATGATGATGGAGAAGAATGCACTGCATATATGGCCTCGTGGCAACTATATGATGATAGCGCTTCCTAACACCGACAATACTTTTACCTGCACTATGTTCATGCCATTTGAAGGGCCCAACTCTTTCGAAAAGCTGAAAACAGAAGCAGAGGTAAAGGCTTTCTTTGATGAAAAGTTTGGTGATGCAGTTCCCCTGATGCCAACATTGATCGAAGACTTTTTCACCAACCCTACATCTTCGCTTATTACCACGCATATAATGCCATGGCATTATAAAGATAAGAGCGCGTTGATAGGCGATGCTGCACATGCTATTGTACCGTTCTACGGACAGGGTATGAATGCCGGATTTGAAGATTGTACGATCCTTAGCGGATTGATGGATGCATATGGCGAAGACTGGACCACAATACTTAATGAATACGAGCGTATGCGTAAGCCTAATGGTGATGCTGTTGCCGCACTGGCACTGCAGAACTTTGTAGAAATGCGCGACAAGGTGGGCGATGCCGCCTTTTTGGAAAGGAAGAAAATAGAAAAAGAACTAGGCAAAAGATACCCTGATCAGTTTGTATCGGTATATGAAATGGTATCTTTCAGTCACACACCATACAACACTGCAATACAGTGTATACAAGCGCAGGATAGCCTGCTGCATGCTATAATGAAGGAAGGTGATTTCTTTAAAAATGTAGAGGACGGCCGCTTTACAGCAAAGCTGGATACCTACATAACGGAATATCACAATGCGGTGCAGCAACTTGACTTTGCATAATGAAGCCTGACAAGAGATGGACGATAAAAGAGGTTGATGAGCAGGTAGTACAGGGTCTTTACGAATCATTGCATGTGCACCCGGCGGTTTGCAAACTGCTGGCGGTGCGGGGTGTTACAGATTATGAGGCGGCGAAGAAGTTCTTCCGTCCTGAATTATCTCAGCTTCACGACCCATTCCTGATGAAGGGGATGCAGCGTGCTGTAGACCGCATAAGCGAAGCCGTGGAGTGGCATGAACGCATAATGGTCTATGGCGACTATGATGTGGATGGCACCACTGCGGTGTCAGTTGTGTATTCATTCCTCAGGAAGAATTATAAAGGTGAACTGACTTATTACCTGCCCCACCGCTACAGAGAGGGATATGGTGTATCTAAGCAAGGTATAGACTATGCCCATGGCAATGGCTATACATTGATCATTACGCTGGATTGTGGTATCAAATCAGCAGAGCTCATTAACTATGCACAGTCGCTGGGTATAGATGTGATCGTATGTGATCACCACTTACCCGATGATCACCTGCCACTAGCTCATGCCATTCTTAACCCCAAGCAGGCAGACTGCAAGTACCCTTACAAAGAACTGAGCGGTTGCGGTATTGGCTTTAAGCTGGTGTGCGCGCTGGCCATGCAGTGGAAGGTATCTCTCGAAGAAGTATACCCTTACCTGGACCTGGTAGCCACAAGCATAGCAGCCGACATAGTGCCTATAGATGGTGAGAACCGCATACTGGCCTACTTTGGTATCAGGCGGATCAATGAAGATCCGTGCCCTGCAATAGCTATACTCAAGTCGTTGGGCGGTGTTACCAAAGATCTGACTGTATCTGACCTTGTGTTTGTAATAGGCCCGAGGGTAAATGCTGCCGGCAGGATGGATGACGCCCGTAAGGCAGTAGAACTATTTATAGAAACTGACCCCGAGAAGATCATATCATTGGCTGCATCGCTGCACTCTGATAATGATGACCGGAGAGAAGTGGACAAAACCACCACTGAAGAAGCACTTGCCTTACTGAATGGTGATAACAAAGCCTACCTGCGTAAGTCAACCGTACTCTTTCAGGAGCACTGGCATAAGGGTGTGGTGGGCATTGT
>CANBQQ010000276.1 GCA_947371715.1 Flavipsychrobacter stenotrophus | reverse complement strand
TGTTTGGCGTATATTTGAAACTCATTATTCCCCTCTCTTTCGATGACTAAAAGTAGAAAATTCGGAGCATTTACCGCAATAGTCTTTTTATTAACAGCTATTACAGGTGTTTCCCGTGTTTTTGCACAGGTGGAAGACGATGCTAATGGGAACCCCAGAATATTTTCGGTTGGTGTGCTGGCAGGCTCCAATTTCTGCCAGGTAGACGGCGATAACTTCGCCGGATATTATAAAGTTGGGTTAAATGTTGGTGGTATTGCCTATGCCAAGGTGAGGAAGAATGCGGCATTGAGCTTTGAGATACTCTATAGCCAGAAGGGGGCCAAAAGCCGATATGGGCGTTATGGCGATCTGGATAGCGCCTTGTATATAAATAAGTATGCAACTAATCTTAACTATGCCGAAATACCGGTAATGATCAACTTTTTTGACAAGCACAGAAGTCATGCGGGATTGGGTGTGGCTTATGGCAGGTTGATCAATAGCGATGAAAAGGTTTCTACTAATCCGGTATACAGCAGAGATCTGAATAAAGATTATCCGTTCAAGAAAAATGATTTTCAATTGATAGCAGGTGCTCAGTTGCACTTGTGGAAGGGGCTGTTCATGAACCTGAGGGTGCAATACTCACTGGTGCCTATCCGCACTAACCTGCCCCCTGGCATTTCGCGTTCGTCTCAGTACAATAATCTCTGGACTTTCAGGTTAATGTATCTGTTCATATAACTTTACCCGCCAATTCAATGCTATGCCTGTTTTCATAAAAAGACTTCAATTTCCTTTACTAGTTATTATCCTGTTTATTGGCGCTGTAGCCAAAGCGCAGGAAAATACACCAATGTATGAGGACAGGACTTTTTATGGTGGGTTGATATTGGGCACAAATCTAACGCAGATAGACGGTGATAATTTTGCCGGCTATACCCGTAAAGGTCTTAATGCAGGCGGTGTTGTATTCTTTAAGATGGACGAGCATATCGCGGGCAGTATAGAAGTGCTGGTATCTCAAAAAGGGAGTGTTTCTAAATCGCCGCAATTGCTGGCAGCAGGGTATTATATTACTAAGTATGGCGCAGATCTTACCTATGGAGAGATACCTGTAATGATCAACTATTATGATGATCATAAGAATCATTTTGGTGGCGGTCTTTCTTATTCGCGTCTGGGATCATCGAATGAATATATTTCGACCAATCCGCCTCCAACCACACCATTTAAGCAAGAGGATTATCCATTCAAGAAGAGTGATTTTAACCTGTTGCTGGGTGGCAACCTTCATTTGTACAAAGGCTTCTTTCTCAATCTGCGTTTCCAGTATTCATTGATCAGCATACGCAATACGGTACCTAATATCACCCGGGGTGCACAGTTCAATAATCTCTGGACGATAAGGTTGATGTATTTGTTTTTGTAGTGCATGTTGTCTGAACCAGGATCTTTGGGATTAAAGGATTTATGGTTGGTTCCTGCATAGGCTCGAAGAAAAGGTCGTGGCAACTGAGTGGTTGTTCAAAACTGATTTCGTTTTTACATTTTAAGGTTTATTCAAAATATTCCATCCATTGATCCGGTTCAAAAATTACAGCAAAGAATATAACGGGCAGCTCATCATTAAGGCTGATATGGCTCTGGACGGCTCATTTTATTGGCTGAAGGGGGAAAATGGATCAGGGAAGTCTACATTGTTCAAATCTATAGCAGGACTTATTCATTTTTCAGGACAGATAGAGGTGGAGGGTATAGATATAAACAAGGATAGAATAGGCTATAGGATGATAGTGAACCATGCCGAAGCCGAGCCTGTATTTCCTACTTTTCTTACCGGAACTGAGTTGGTAGATTTCTATACAACAACCAAAAGGGCAGACAAGCAGCAGGTAGCGCAATTGATAGCTGCATTGGGAATAGGGGCATTTGTGGGGAATAAAACGGGAACATATTCGAGTGGCATGCTCAAAAAACTATCGCTGGTGCTCGGTTTTATCGGCCACCCGAAACTTATTTTACTCGATGAGCCGCTCATAACATTAGACCAGGCGTCGGTGTCCAATCTTATGCAACTTATCGAAAATGCCGTAGATAGTGGCATTACAGTCATCATTACATCTCATCAACAGCTGGTTACAGGCAAGCATACTTCTTCAAAATTGTCGATAGCAGATCACGCACTTATTGAAGGCTAATACAGCTGGCATAGTTTTTATAACCAGTAGAAGTTTGGTTAAGAACGAAACTTAAAGACACATATTTATCGTTAATCCTTTACTAGTGAATCATCTAAGAATTGAGTAGTAAAAAAACAGGATATTATGATTTTATGCCTTTAAGTTTAAGTTCGGTTCGGTCGTAAAATCAGTTGAATGAAATCAAATATCAAGAGAAACCTGCTTGTGGGTTTTGGCTTTTCTTTGTTGTTGCTACTTATCAGTTCGGTTGCCTCGTACAATAGCATTACCAACTTAATGAATAGTAATAGGATGGTAGGGCATACCGATTCTGTTATCCAACGCCTTGAAGAATTAATTTCTACACTTAAAGATGCAGAGACGGGTCAAAGGGGCTTCCTGCTGACAAAAGATGATAAATTTCTCGATCCCTATAATGGCGCTTATCAGAAATCACTGAATATACTTAACGAGGTAAGGACACTGACAGTTGACAATAGTGCACAGCAACAGTCAACTGAACAGTTACGGTCGGTTATTACCAACAGGCTTACCGCGTTGGAGCACCTGATAGACCTGAAGCGAAAGGATATGCCGATAGACATCGAGTATCTGCAGAGCGGAAAAAAGTATATGGATGAAGCGCGTGCGCTCATAGCCTTGATGGAGGGTAGGGAAAGAGCGTTGTTGAACATACGCTCGGCCAGTCTTGAAAAATATACAACGTTCACACCCATTGTAATTGTTTCAGCCGCCATACTGTCATTGGCTATAACCATTATGTTTTTCTTTCGCATTATAGCAGATGTGAATAAGCGAGCTGAGCTACAAAAGGAACTGGAAGATAAGGATGCGGATATTACCCGACGCATAAATATTATACAAGACCTGGCTGACAAGATAGCCGATGGAGATTACAACATAAGAGTAAAAGATAGTGGTGCAGATAGCCTGGGGAGTGTGGCCAGCTCACTAAACAAAATGAGTGAAGCATTGCAATATTCATTTAATACACTATCTGATAAAGAATGGCAGCAGTCGGGGATTGCTATGCTGAATGAGAAAATACTTGGAGAAAAAGACCTTGATCTGCTTACTAACATAATCGTCAACTTTATATCTGAATACACTAACAGCCAGGCCGCATCATACTACCTGGTAAGCGAGAGTGGTGATCTGGAATATGCGGCAGGTTTTGCGGTAGACATACCGGAGCAGAGAAGAAAACTATCGGCCGGCAAGGGCTTCGCGGGTCAGAGCCTTTTGGACGGGAAAGACCGTTTATTTGAAAAGATTGATGAGCACGATGTATTCATCAGTTATGCAGCGGGCGACCTTAAGCCACGTACTATTTTTACCCTGCCTACACTTAACGAAGGGAAGGTGAATGGTGTAATAGAATTGTATACCATTTATGAGTACAGTAAAATAAAGCAGGAATTCCTGAGGGCTGTGGCAGGGATAGCGGGTATAGCAATTAACAGCGCTCAGAGCCGCAAGAAGTTACAGGAACTGCTGGAAGAAACACAGGCTCAGAGCGAGGAACTACAGGCACAGCAGAATGAACTCGAATTACTGAACACAGAACTGGAGACACAAACAGAAAGCTTGCAGGCATCGGAAGAAGAGCTGAAAATGCAGCAGGCAGAGCTGCAACAGTCGAACGTAGATCTTGAAGAACGCACGCGTCTGCTGGAAGAAAAGAATCAGATGATAGCTGAGCGCAACGTAGAGATACAACAGAAGGCTGAGCAACTGGAGCAGAGTACAAAATACAAGTCTGAGTTTTTGGCCAATATGTCTCATGAGTTACGTACGCCGCTCAATTCAATTTTGTTGTTGTCAAGGTTACTTTCTGAGAATAATGAGCACAACCTGAACGAGGAACAAATAGAATCGGCGAAGGTGATACAGAGCTCAGGCAATGGGTTGCTGAGTCTCATAGATGAGATACTGGATCTTTCGAAAATAGAGGCGGGGAAAATGGATGTGGAGTATGCCGATATTTCTGTGAATGAGATAGTGGATGACCTCCGATCTATTTTTGCGCCCGTGGCGAGAGAAAAGAAACTGGAGCTTAAATTCAATGTTAAGGGTTCGGTTCCCGCCATATTTGAGACAGATAAAATGCGCCTCGAGCAAATACTTAAAAACCTCATTTCTAATGCGATTAAGTTTACTTCGACCGGGTCGGTGTCGGTCAATATAGAAACTGATGGTACAGATGAACAACCTTCACTACTGTTTAAAGTAATTGACACAGGTATTGGTATTCCGGCTGATAAACTGGATTTTGTATTTGAAGCCTTCAGACAGGCTGACGGATCAACGAAAAGGAAGTATGGCGGAACAGGTCTCGGCTTATCTATAAGCCGCGAGCTTACGAAGCTTCTTGGTGGCAATATAACCGTTCAGAGTACAGAGGGAAAAGGAAGTATATTCGCTATCAGTGTTCCTGTTATGAAAGGGACGGTGATCGACGAACCATTGTTTAAGCCGCTCATTCATTCCTCTGAAACCCATCATGAGAAACACACAGCAGGGACTGAGCCGGAAGTATATATAGGACCGGAAATACCTGATGAGATCCCGGATGACAGGGATAATATCGTTAGCGGAGACAATACAGTACTGATCATTGAAGATGATACGGCATTTGCAAAGTCGTTACTGTCCTTTACCCGTAAGAGCGGGTATAAGGGTGTAGTAGTGGTGCGTGGGGATATGGCGCAAGCATTTGCCTACAAGTACAAGCCGGTAGCAATTTTACTGGACATTATGCTGCCGCTGAAGAATGGATGGCAGATAATGGATGAACTAAAGCGAGACCCCAAGACAAGGCATATACCTGTGCATATGATGTCTTCTACAGATGCGCGCAAAGAAAGCTTGCTCAGCGGAGC
>CANBQQ010000275.1 GCA_947371715.1 Flavipsychrobacter stenotrophus | reverse complement strand
CCTGAACCTATGATACCGATTATTTGTTTTTGCATTTGGTGTGTTGTTCTTTCTGTATTCTGCCGGTCATTCCTGCTATGCTAAAAGTACGTCTGCAGGTATACCCAGTTCTCGATGAAATATTTTCGCCAGTTCTAAATTCAATGGCTTTCTCTTATTTAATAATGCCGACACATAGCCTTTGGTTCCAATCATCCCCACAAGATCTTTGTTCTTCATCCCCATTTCTTCCATTTTAGCGCGAATTGCGTCGATTGGATCAGGAAGGGGTATCGGATAATTGAGATCTTCATATTGCTTTATTAGAAGCAGTGCAACCTGGAGGTCTTGACCCTCCGGACTATTGGTCGAAACTTTTTTATCAAATAATTCGTCAACCCAGTCAAGGTATGCACTGTACTCTTTTTTTGTTTGGATTATTTTCAGTTTCATAACCTGTTTTTATATTGAACGGTAGCCACATCTACTTTATCATATTCAGAATGCGTCCCAAACCATTTAATCTGCACTGCTTTAAACTCAAATACTATTCGTACTACAAGCCTGTATTTATTGCCTAAAATATTAAACACTACCCTGTCATCTCCTACAAGGCTGGCATTCCCGTAAACATGTTTGAGCTCATTAAAATTCTTAAACGAACATCTTACAAATTCATGATACCACTCCTGTAACGCTGTAGCTGCAGAGGGATACTTTTTGCAATAATACACAAGCGTAGCTCTGGCTATAATATTATACACATAGCAAAATTAAAGGTTTTCCAATAGAAAACAAATTAGTCGCAGAAATTATCTACTAGCCCATCTTCTTCTCAGCCAAAATACTCCAGCTTGGATCTTCGAGTGTGATGGTGTTAGACAACTTACCCAAGCCATCTATTTCCATTTCTACCACGTCGCCTACCTGCAACCACTGCTCTTTGTAGTCAGGGTTATTCAGTTTGCCGGTACCGTTAAGTTCCAGGAAGCAACCTGTACCTACTGTACCGCTGCCTATTACATCGCCGGGAAGAATGTCTGCACCATAAGCGCAACGCTCTATGATCTCGGCAAATGTCCAGTCCATATCGGCAACACTGCCACGGCTCACTTCTATACCATTAACGGTGCAGGTCATAGTAAGATTATATGCCGCACCGGTATGGTTTGGTTTTGCAGCTGTCTTGTATTGTTCCAGTTCATCAGGAGTAACCATCCATGGACCTATTACTGTTGAGAAGTCTTTACCCTTTGCAGGGCCCAGGTTCAGCAACATTTCTTCCATCTGCAGGGTACGGGCGCTCATGTCGTTCATGATCATGTAGCCGGCAATGTACTTATCTGCATCTGCTGCACGTACATTACGGCCTTTGCGACCCAACACTACCGCGGCTTCCAGTTCAAAGTCAAGCCTTTTCAGGTGATCGGGCATAACGGGTATGTTGCCCGGACCTTGTACTGCATTGTGATTGGTAAAGTAGAAAATTGGATACTGGTCGAACTCGGCTATCATATCTACCTTGCGGTTGCGGCGCGCAGCAGCTACGTGCTGACGAAAAGCATAACCATCGCGGCATGAGGTAGGTTTGTTAACCGGTGCAATGATGTGTGCGGAAGCATACGCAAGACCCTGCTCTCCAAATTTTCCGGCCTTTATGTCTTCATCGGCACGGTGCAACAACTCGCTGTTGGCATCCCAGTTATTCAGCGCATCGGCCATCGATACCGGCAGTTTATGATTCACCGCATTGGTATCGAAAAGCATATCATTAGCATAAATGGCCAGTTGCGGCACTCCGTTCTTCAGGTATGTAACCAGTTTCATGAATTCTCAGTTTGAGGTGTAAAATTAATGGTTACGCTGACAAATAGTACGTTTATTGGAATAACATTAATTTACACGAACAAATGAACGATTTTTCATGAATGAACTACAGGAAACAGCTATAGCCCTACAGCAGGATTATGGGCTACAGGTGCCGGATGAAATATCGGAGGAGACAATACTGAAAAGGTTGGCTGAGCGGGTTGCAGTGCTGGTGGATAGAGGGGCCGAAGCGTTCTTCCAGATGATGTACCGGCTGGATATTTCTGAAAGGAAGTTAAATGAGGCTATTGGCACTCCCGATGTTGCTGAACGTATTGCCCGCCTTATCTACGACCGCCAATTGCAGAAAATACGCAGCAGGGCGTTTTTTAAGGGTGGTGGAAATATTGAGGACGACTTGAAATGGTAAACGCTGCGCGAGAGTTGCTGAGACCAACACCGCTTCAGACATCTCAAAACGAATACGTCCCGTGCGAATGTCGGGGTTCGAGAGCCTCACCCTGACATTCGGGGAATGTTTAAATAGTTTTTACTTAGTAAACTTATACCCAATACCTCTAATAGAATGAAAATGGGTAGGGTTACGGCTGTCGATCTCGAAGTATTTGCGGAAGTTAAGAATGAAGTTATCGATAGTTCGGGTTGTAGGATAAACATTGTAACCCCACACTATCTGCAATATCTGCTCACGGCTTACCACTTCTCCCTCATGCTCTACCAATAGCTTAAGCAGTGCAGCTTCCTTCTTACTCAATTCCTGTGCCGCGCCTGATTTGTCAATACATTCATGTGCAGAGAAGTCTATCTTACAGCCATCAAATTCATAGGTATCGCCTATGCTTTGCGGCTCTCTTATCTTCTTATTTTTCGTGATCAGCTTATCTACTCGCAGCAGCAATTCTTCCAGGTTAAAGGGCTTGGTCATGTAGTCATCACCACCCTTCTTCAATCCTTCTACCCTGTCGGCACTGGTATTGCGTGCACTGAGGAACATGATAGGCACATCATTGTGCTGCATCCTTATGGTCTCACAAACAGTTATGCCGTCCATCTCGGGCAGCATAATATCCAGGATGATCAGATCGAAGTATTCGTTCTTGACCATTTTCATTACTCCCGGGCCTGTTTCGGCAGTAGTCACTTCATACCCTTCCAACTCCAGATTCAGCTTCAGTGCTTCTCTAAGGCTTTCTTCATCTTCGGCTACCAATATTGAGGCTCTGGCTGGTTTGGTCATGTGTGCTGGTATATTTAGTAAATAGTAAAAATAAAGATTATAATGCTTAAAGAAAATATAAAAAACAAATGGCTCAATAGCTTAATTGCTCAATGGCTCAATTAGGTTAATGAATATAATATTGATAAACACTCTAACCAAATGAATAAGCAAGTGAGCAGGAGCTAGCGGTGTCAGGTATTTACTTTTTACTTACTGCTGCCATCCACTCTGTTTTTAACAGGCCGGCGATGACCACATTTTCTACGCTGCCATTTCTTACTGCGCTCTGACGCAGCAAGCCTTCTATCTGGCAGCCCATGCGTTCAGCTACCTTGGCACTGCGTTTATTGGCTGCAACAAAGTGTATCTCTATTTTGTTGAGCCCTATTTTGCCAAATAAGAAATCAAAGAAGTGCTTCAGGCTTTCGGTTACAATACCCTTGCCCTCATGGTCTTTGGTAAGCCAGTAACCTATCTGTGCTTTCTTCACCCGGTGATCCCACTGGTGCATACCTATTCCGCCAATTATTACCCCGTCATAGAAGATACCCATAGCCAGTGCTTCCTGCATTTCCAACTGATGCAAAGAGTCTTGTATAAACTGCAATGAATGTACGGGTTTAGTAGTATAGCCCACCCAGTCTAACCACGGGCCTAAATGCGCCCTCATACCATTGACCGCAGCAAACAATGCATCAGCATCCTCTCTCACGTAGGTGCGCAGGGTAATATTGTCGTTTACGGGTATAGATACCAATGGCTGTTATTTAGTGCTGTTCAGTTTTTGCCAGATCTCGGGAAGGCGTTTTATCCATGCCAACTCCTTCATCTTGGTCTTTGCTTCTTCTACCGGAGAACCAAAATACACTTTTCCTCCATCAACACTAGAGGGAACACCCGACTGCGCCAAAATAATTGCTCCCTTACCTATGGTAAGGTCCTTATTCACGCCCACCTGTCCCCAAAGGATCACCTCATCTTCTATGTGCGCCACACCTGCCACACCTACCTGAGATGCAAACAGGCAATTTTTGCCCACTACTGTATCATGCCCTACCTGTATATGATTATCGAGCTTGGTACCCTTGCCTATCACTGTATCACCGCTCACACCCCTGTCTACAGTACAGCAGGCACCTATTTCCACATCATCTTCAAGCACTACCCTACCGCAGCTTACCATCTTTTCATATTGGGTATCGCGCGCCTTGTAACGTTTAAAATAAAATGCATCCGCACCTATTACCGTACCCGAGTGTATCACCACGTTGTCGCCAATGATGGTGTGATCATAGATGGTAACATTGGGGTGTATCAAACAGTCTTTGCCTATGCGTACGTGATTGCCTACAAACACACCCGGCTGTATATGCGTACCCTCGCCTATCACAGCACTGTCACTGATCATTTTAGTAGCAGGCTCAAACGGACGGAAACGCTTTACTATTTTGATGTAGGCATCGAACGGATCATTGCAAACCAACAAGGTCTTTCCTGCAGGGCATTCCACATCTTTGTTGATGATGATAATGGTAGCGGCCGAATTAAGGCATTTATCATAGTACTTTTCAAAATCAACAAAAGAAATATCACCCGGCGTGACCATGTGGATCTCGTTGATACCGGTGGCCAATTGTTCTGTGTCACCTCTCAATTCGGCACCAATAAATTCGGCCAGCCACTGCACGGGTATCGCTTGTTCAAACTGCATTCGGAAAAAGTTTGCGCAAAAATACAAATTTGCGTCTGCACGTTTTAGCTAAGTGTATTGTTTCTTTCAACTAATTTCGGGGCATTAATCAATCAGCTATTGAATTACGTAAACATAAATGGCAAAATACAGGTTGCCGATAAAGCAATGCTTCCTGTAGACAATGGTGCTTTCAGGTATGGCTTTGGGTTGTTTGAGACGCTACTGGTGCAGAATGGTACAATACGGCTTCAGGAATATCATATGGACCGGTTGTTTGCAGGCATGCAGCAGCTATCATTTGATATACCCAGTCTAATGAAACCGGGGGTAATTGCCGAGCAAGTACTTAAAAC
>CANBQQ010000274.1 GCA_947371715.1 Flavipsychrobacter stenotrophus | reverse complement strand
CTACCCTTCGACATTTGCACCACCCCCATAGAGTTCTCGCAGGTAATGAACTGAGCTTCACCGTTCACCATGTCTATATCGGTATGGCCGCAGCACGGCAGTATCAGTGCTTCCTTGCCATGTATCAGGTGGCTGCGGTTGAGTTTGGTAGATATGTGCACCGTCATATCGCAGTTTCGCATAGCTTCAGCAGTGTAGGTAGTATCCGGCGTAGCTGATAAGAAGTTGCCGCCCATAGCTATAAATACCTTTGCTTTACCCTCATGCATAGCATGTATACACTCCACCACATCATATCCGTGCGCCTGCGGCGGCCTGAAACCATATACACGCTCTATACTGTCCAGGAACTTTTGAGGTGCCTTTTCATTGATACCCATCGTGCGATCGCCCTGCACATTGCTATGTCCACGCACGGGGCAGGTACCTGCTCCGGGCTTGCCTATACTGCCTTTCAGCAATATCAGGTTCACCACTTCCTGTATGGTAGCCACTGCGTTCTTATGCTGCGTAAGGCCCATGGCCCAGCAGGCTATGATCTTGCCTTTCTTCTTAAACACCTCGGCAGTCTCGCGTATCTGCTCCATGCTTATGCCGGCAGCTTCCGCCAGTTCTTCTACCTTATATTTTTTCAGATTATTGATAAATTGCTCATAACCCGCTGTATTATTCTTAATGAATTCCAGGTCAAAAACCGAACCCGGTTTCTTTTCTTCTTCCTCCAGCAGCAACAACTCTATTGCCTTCAAGAGAGCCATGTCACCATTCAACTTAACCTGCAGGAATATGTCTGTAAGTCGTGCTTTGATGCCCAATGCACCCTTCACGGTTTGCGGATTACTAAACCCTATCAGCCCTGTTTCCGGCAGCGGATTAACCGATATGATGGTAGACCCTGCTTCTTTAGCTTCCTGCAATGCAGACAACATACGCGGGTGATTGGTACCCGGATTTTGCCCTAGTATGATGATCACTTCCGACTTTGCAAAGTCCTCCAGTTTCACAGATCCCTTACCCAGACCCAGCGTTTCACCCAACGCTACGCCACTTGATTCGTGGCACATATTAGAGCAGTCGGGAAGGTTGTTAGTGCCATATTCGCGGGCAAACAACTGATAGAGAAATGCTGCCTCATTACCTGTACGGCCTGATGTGTAGAACACAGCTTCGTCGGGCGATGCCAGAGAATTGAGCTTATCACCCATCTTCCTGAATGCATCATCCCAGCTTATTGGCTGGTAGTGTGTAGCCCCTTCGGGCAGGTACATAGGCTCGGCCACCCTACCCTTTTTACCTATCTCATAGTCGTTCAACTTAGCCAGATCGAACACCGAATTATCCTTAAAAAATTGCGCCCCCAATTTCTTGGTGGTTGCTTCCTCCGCTATAGCCTTTGCGCCGTTCTCGCAGTACTCAGCTATTTTAGAGCGCACCCCATCCGGGTCGGGCCATGCACAACCCGGGCAGTCGAAACCATCTTTCTGGTTGAGTGCAAGTAAAGCCTTCATCCCCCTGGCCACATCCATCTCTCCAAATACATGTTTGGCACTGGAAAGTACTGCGGTCATACCCGCGGCAACCGTTTTAGGTTTTGCCAGCCTGAGTTTTAAAAACCGTTCAGGATTTTCCGCATTTGGGTCTGTGATCTTAGCTTTATTATTCAAGGGAAATGATGTTTTAAATTACTGTCGCTAATGTACGAAATTGTGTGGAAATGGTTGTTTTACCCATATGAATTGCTGATTTACCAAGTACCGCTTCCGCCCAGGTTCAGAGACCAACACATTATCAAATCATCACTATTTACTATCTTCATACCAAAACCTACAAAATGAAAAAGATAATCCTCCGAACGATAGCAGGACTCATCATTATCTTCCTGCTATTTGCCGGCTACTTCCTTTATATAAAGAAACAAGATAATTACGCAGCCATTGCCGACAATTTCTATTCATCGTCTTACGATATGAGCCGCCCGATCTTATTGCCTTCACTATTTATAAACGGCGAGCGATTCTACATCAAAATGGCGACTGACAATGGTGACACCCTGCTGGCTTATGGCGATTCCGGTGGCGGCATATCTATGTTCAATCCTTTTAAAACAGACAAAGGAGGATTGGCTCAGAAAATAAGATCAGGAATATTTAAGGGACTCATGCCTATGCACTACGTCCTGTTCAGCGACATAGTGCATGATAAGCGCATACCGCCACCGGTGCAGCTTAGAGACAAAATATTGCATACACCATTTGCCAGTGTTACAGCATCAATGTTGCTGGTACCACCAAAAGATGATGAGCTTAAATTCATCAACAGCATGATGGATTTCGATATCTTTTTAGGCCAGAATTTCTTCATGGGCAAGGCCTGGACAATTGATTATAAAACACAGCAGATATGGGTAAATACGCCAATCGCCATAGCAGATGCCCTGAAGCCGGGTGTTCAGAAAATTGGCATAAAGAAAAATGCTAATGGCGTGCCGACATATGGTCATGCAAGCATGGTTATAGAGGTGAACGGTGAATTGATAGAAGTTCTTTTCGACACTGGTGCCACCATTACACTGTCAGACGAGGGCAAGAAGGAATTCAATACAACAGTGAAGTCTTTGGGAGGGTCTTTCATCGCCCGATCTATTTTCGACAAGTGGCATCACGATCATCCTGAATGGAAATTCTATCCTCATGCCGATGGCAAAAACGATGTGATAGAAGTACCTCTGGTAAAGATAGGCGGGCATGAGGTGGGCCCTGTGTTGTTTGCCAGCCGGCCCGATGCCGTATGGTCTCAGGATATGATCAACACCATGGATAAAGTAGTGAAGGGCGCTATCGGCGGCTCGGCGCTGAAGTACCTGAAGGTTACCATCGATTATAATTCTGAGCTGTTAAAAGTGGAGTAAACGTATAACATTGAAGTCTACTTGCCCATCAACTCTATGGGCAGAGATATTTCCTTGCCGTCGCGCTTTAGCTTTACTTCGGTCTTGTCACCGGGTGCAAATTTGCCCAGGGCTTCCATGTAAGACTGCATACTCAGTATCTTTACATCACCCAGTTGAATGATGATATCACCGGTTTTAACACCGGCCATTGCCGCAGGGCGGTTGTCTGTAACACCATCTACACGTACGCCACCATCCTGGTAAGAATAGTCGGGCATAATACCGAGCGTTACCTTGAACTTGGAACGACCCGCAGTTGCCGACTTAGTGACTAGATAAGCAGGCTTTACGTTTTCCTTGTCCATTTTAGTCAGCACAGCTTCGGCATAGTCTATTACTTCTGCCTCACCGGTGTAATTGATAAATTCAGCCCTGTCAGATGGCTTGTGGTAGTCCTTATGAGTGCCCGTAAAGAAGAACAGAACGGGGATACCAGCGTAATAGAAACTGGTATGATCAGACGGGCCTACGCCGGCACTATCCAACACCATTTTAAACTTCCTCTTTTCACCCATGGTCACCACATCTGCCCAAACAGGTGATGTACCTACGCCACCTATGGTAAGTGCACGGGTGCTGTCATTTAGCCTACCTACCATGTCCATGTTCAGCATATAGGCTATCTTACTACTATCTATCTTCTGGTCTTTTACAAATGCTTTAGAGCCATACAAACCAAGCTCCTCGCCAGAGAAATGAATGAACAGATAATTGTAGTTATGCAGCTTGCTATTGCTTACCCAATGAGCCACTTCCATAAGTGCCGCAGTGCCACTGGCATTATCGTCAGCACCATGGTGTATCTCATGTTCCTTAGCAGCATTGGCATGCAGGCTATTGCCATCTTCACCAAAACCAAGATGATCATAATGAGCCCCCACTATAACAGTATAAGGCGCACCATTATCTACATAAGCAGCAATATTCGTTCCCGTCCTATCTGTCTTTTTGATTGAGATATTCAACTCTACAGCAAGACTGGCACGCGTTCCCGTTCCATCTTGTATAGGCAGGATATACTTCATGTATCCATCATATTTCAGGCAGGCGACCGGTATTTCCAACGGATCGTATTCAGAGTGCTTATTAAATGAAGGCTCGTATTTACTATTATAACTATCAAAGAAGATCACACCTTTGGCACCGCCACGTTTCGCTTCTTTGGCATAATCGTACATATACTTATCCGCTTCAAAGTGCGGATTGTCGGCCTCGTCTTTATCCTTGTACAATGGCACCATCCATATAGCACCTTGCTCAGTAACCTCGGGCATTACGTCACTACTGGATGCACCGGGTGCGCTAAAAGGCAATGGAAAACCTTCGTCGCCGATCTTCACTACCTTACTGTTGAGTCTTATTTTTGTGGTCTGCCCTATCTCGCGACCATAGGTGAAGTGAAAAGGATAACGATATTGGTTCTTATAAGCCGGGATACCCAGCTCTTTGTACCTGTTTTCTATATAATTACCAGCTTTGGTTTCGCCGGCTGTACCTGTTCGGCGGCCTTCAAGGCTATCTGATGCCAATAAGGTAATATCAGCCTGAAGCTGTTTGATCATCTTCTTATTTTTTTTCCCCGCCATAGCAGGAAAAGATGATGCAGTAGCAACAATGAACAAAAAAATAGCAGTACGAATGCCCATAAGTGGTATTTGTATAGCAAACCTACAAATTAATGGCTCAATTGCGAAATGGCTCAATGGCTCAATGGCTTAATTCAATGAGGAAATGTAAAAATGTGCTAATGTGAAAATGCTATCATTGGATGTCAGAGCATTATGCCAACACATTAATGGCCTGTTAGCTGATGAGCTAATTGAATTAAACTACCTTTGCGGCATGGCGAAATTTTTCCTCAGAAAGAAAATAGGTGATCGTATTCTCGGCGGCCACCCTTGGGTATTTGCAAATGAACTAGGCGATAGCGAGGGCGACTGCGCTCCCGGCGATATAGTAGAATTGTATTCTTATAACGGATCTTTTATAGGTAAAGGATATGTAAATCCGGCATCACAGATACGCATACGCCTGCTGACAAGACATAAAAACGAAACAATAGACGAAAACTTCTTCTATAATAAGATCAAAAAGGCGTGGGATTATCGTAAAAGCATAGGCTACACAGAGAACTGCCG
>CANBQQ010000273.1 GCA_947371715.1 Flavipsychrobacter stenotrophus | reverse complement strand
AAACAGAAAACGCTTTCCCCTTAAGGAAAAGCGTGTTAATATGCTGCTCTCGTTTGAGCCGCTCATATACTTTGAAAGTATTACGAATGGCTGAAAGATTTAATTAATTACTTAAGACGGCTTTCGCTTGATACTGTAAGTTTGTGGCGACCTTTTGCGCGGCGAGATGCCAATACTTTACGGCCGTTAGCAGATTCCATACGCTTACGGAAACCATGAACAGATTTACGACGACGGCGGCTTGGTTGATATGTACGTTTCATACGTTAATTTTTAATCTTATTTTTAAAAGGGAGTGCAAAGGTAAAAGATTATCTGTAAACAGACAAATTTTTCAGGTATAAATTAATACACCCTCAAAACGGATGCAAAAGTAAGGATAAAAAGGTATCAAATCTTTTTTGATGGCCATTTTCTTTTTCCAGACGCAGATAACAAATAAAAACTAGCAGCGTCGACAGGCACTAAGCGTGCCAGCATGGTTGCTAAATACCCCGATTGTGCTGGAATGGAACTATCAAACAGACTTCGGAATAACAGGGTACTGTATAGATTTTGCAGACATTTATTTAATGCAAGCAGTTGATATGCTAAAATTGTTGCTGATTATTTAAATGATTTCTTATTTTTACCCAAACAAAGTGTGTCACGCCCAAATGCGTGATTGAAAATTGTATATGCATATGATACGTAAACTTATACTTGTCTTCCTGTTATTCATCGGATCTCAATCAGTTACAAACGCACAGGTGCGTGACTCAGTAAGGATATACATACCACCTTATACTGATACCACCTGCGTTGGTACCCAGTTGAAATTCACTGCCGTACAGAGCGATACCTCTTTCCACCCGGTTGCGTATCACTGGTATGTAAACAATGTGTTTACCGGCATTATGCTCGATACATTTTACACTACTGCGTTGAATGACGGGGATAGTGTTCATTGCTGGCTTACTTTTACCAACAGCTTCGGCATATTTGACAGTTCACGTTCAAACAGTATTACTATACACCATTTACCTAGTATCCCTCCAAGGGTACTTACATCTCTTATTGTTGGTAGCAATCCAGATTGCGCCGGTTCTCCGCTTACATTTGAGGCATATCCGATCATTGGTGGTATCACACCGCAGTATCAGTGGTTCATTAATAATGTAGAGCTCCCGGGTGAAGACAGTATGCGTATAACCAGGGTATTTGGTGGTGCCGATACTGTTACATGCCGTATGCTTTCTAATGCGTCTTGCAGATCATATGACACCGCTTATTCTATTCCTGTTCCTATTATACACATTCACCTTACCGCAACGATAGGTATCACTGCTGTATTTGATTCTATATGCCAGGGTGGAAGTGATACTTTCCGTTCTGTAGCCAATGGCTTTGGTAATAATGTATCGTACCAGTGGTATATAGAGGGTGTGCCAGTAACAGGTGCTAATGGTTTCGACTTTGTGACTACTGCACTTAATGATAGCGACAGTGTTTATGTGGTAATGACAACAACTGACACATGCGTACTTAACCCTGTGGTAATGTCTAACGTTATTTACACAAAAGTTAAGCATGTATTCAGTAACTATGCAACAATTGCCCTCACCTCCGGAACAAATCCAGGGTGCCTTTCAGATCCTGTAACATTTAGCGCGGTCTTTGATTCATTTGGTACAGCCCCTTATTTTGCCTGGTACCTCAATGGCGGACTCATATCTGTTGGTACGCCTACGTACTCGGCATTATTTGCCAATACAGATGTAGTAAGCCTGGAAGTAAGGCAAACGGATGGCGGTTGTTATGCACACGATACTATCATAGTTCCCGGCGTGGTAATGATACGTGATACAACACCTGTGGCTCCTGTACTCAATTTGATAGGAGATATGTTGTCTACTTACAGCTCCGGAACAATGCAATGGTACCGCAGTAATATATCAACACCCGGCAGCGGAACATTGATACCTGGGGCTACCGATACATTCTACCATCCAACAGCACTTGGATACTATTATATCATTGCAAATAACGTCAACTGCCCTTCAATACAGTCTAATGTTATCTACATTTCATTGCTCGATGTAGCAGATATCAATAAGGCACATGCTAATATTTACCCTAATCCTACCACAGGTATAGTAACCCTTGATTGGAATAGCCAAGCAGTAAATGTGACAATAAATGTGTACAATGCATTGGGCCAGAATGTCGTTAATCAGACTATCAATAATCAGTCTCATGCAGATATTGATCTCTCAGCGTTGCCTAATGGTAATTACTACTTACAGGTAAGAGATGAGAGTGGCCAGTATAATAGCTACAAAATAGTATTGGAGCACAATTAATCGGTCTATTAAATAATTTCATGACGGTTGGTACGCAAGTGCCAACCGTTTTTTATTTGCAGGTGCACTGATTTATCTTATCCTTATCCCTACTTTTGCATGTATAAACATGAATATGAACATACAAACAGGCATGCAGGCTCCGGATTTTACCCTGCGCGATAACGAAAAGAATGTAGTAACCCTTAGCGAGCAACGCGGCAAGAATGTGCTGCTTTTGTTCTTCCCTTTGGCGTTTACAAGCACTTGTACAAAAGAATTATGCTCTGTACGAGATAATCTTGCTATGTACAACCAGCTGAACGTGCAGGTATATGGCATATCTGTAGACTCTCTTTTCTCCTTAGACAAGTTCAAAGCAGAACAAAATCTAAACTTCCCGCTACTCAGTGATTTCAACAAAGTGGCGTCAACTGCCTATGGCACTATCTATGACAAATTTGTTATGGAAATGGAAGGTGTGTCTAAAAGATCGGCTTTTGTGATAGATAAAGAAGGCGTTATTCAATATGCTGAAGTGTTGGAGAATGCGGGGGAAGTACCTGATTTTGAGGCAATAAAAGTATGTTTAGATAGAATTAATTCTTAATTTCGTCTCGAAAAAAAACATTAAACAAACGATATCATGAAAAAAATTTACTTTTTATTGAGTGCATTGGCACTTACTGCATCTGTTAACGCGCAGACTGTTACCGGTGGTGACATGGAAGCATGGCACGTTGGTTCAGCAGGCTCCAGCAACCCAAAAATAGTTCGTGCTCCAAATAACTGGTACGGTGTTGACTCATTGATCATTGCTGATGGTCAGCTGTTAGGTAGCCTTGCAGGTATACCTGATACAGTATGGCAGCAGCAGATTTTTAAAGATTCAGCGGCAAATGCACACGGTGGTTCTTATTCTGCCAAGCTGGTAACTGCTGATCAGGATACACTGGGTATCTTCCCTGGTTTGTTGACCAATGCAGTAGTAAGCGTTGACCTCGCAACATTTGCAGTAACTTTTTCTGGCGGACAAGCAACTACGCTGCGTACTACATCTGTAAGTGCGTGGGTTAAGTATGCACCGGCCAATACGCTGGATAGTGCTAATATCCTTGTACAAACTTACGGCGACGTTGCAGGAAACCCTGATTCATTGTTAGGTGTAGGTACTGTAAGAATTGGTGCAACACCAACATTCACTCAGTACACTGCTAATGTAGTTTATGCTAATCCGGCTTTGTATGTAAATAACGTACGTATCACTTTTGCAAGTAGTTCAGATACTGCTTTTGTTGGTAGCACTTTGTGGGTTGACGATGTAACTATGACAGGTGTAGCGCAGGTTAATGCAGTAAATTCTGTAAATGCACAAAAGGTAAGTGTTTACCCTAACCCAGCCAGCGATGTACTTTACCTTGAAGGTGGTGCTGCAACAATGGAATGCAGTCTGGTTTCTGTAAACGGACAGGTAGTTGCTACTAAGTCATTCAATGGTAAGAGCTCAATTGATCTTTCTGCATTGTCTGCAGGTCTGTACTTCTACACCATTACGGAAAACGGTGTAACTACACAGCGTGGCAAAGTAAGTGTAACTAAGTAATTATTAGTCTATTTTAATAAAATACAAGCGGGTTGAATATATCATTCAACCCGCTTTTTTATGCAAAAGAGAGAGGGAGTACAGCTGCTGTACTCCCTCTCTCTTTATTGTCGTTTTACTATTAACGATGTTACTTATTCAGGAATAAGTGGAAGGTATCGCCACGTAATCCTACGCGTGTTGCTTCTAATGGAATAACTTCATTAGGTGCAATATTTCCGAGATTCACATTAGCACCCAGTAACTCCAGGAAGTAAACCTGCTGTGCTTTCTGTGGTGCTTCCCAGATGATCTTTTCATAAGGGATCTGCGTTAATATTTCCTGCACCAGTCCTTCTCTTACTTCACCTGAACCACGGTAGATACCTACATTGCCCGCTTCGCGCGCTTCAGCAATAACATAAGATGCACCTGCTTCCAGCTCTGCTTTCATCAGCTCTATCCATTTATAAGGCGCCATGATGTGTGTGGCATCTTTAGATCCAACTTCAGAATGAACGGTAACATGCTTTGCCAACTTCTCTATGTAGCCACATTTTTCAATGTGAGGTATAGTTATTGACCCATCAGATACTTCTACATGCTCCAGGCCAAATTCCTTGATCACATTCAGGTAATCATCAAACTGGTTGCGCACTAAGAACGCTTCGAACAATGTACCGCCGAAGTAAACAGGGATATCATGTTCTCTGTAGATAGCTATCTTTTCCTTCAGATTGTTAGTGATATAACTTGTACCAAATCCCAGCTTCACTATATCTACATAAGGGGCAGCAACAGAAAGGAAATCTCTCACACCATCCAGTCCCATGCCCTTATCCATTACCATTGTCAGTCCATAGTTACGGGGGCGTTGGGTACGCTCCGGTATATTGTTCAGTTTAAAATTCATGTGTGTGTATTTTCAAATAAAGAATATCGTTAAAACCGTGCCCGGAAGTATTATCCTATAGCCTGCTCCAGATCCTTGATCAGATCGCTTATGTCTTCTATGCCTACGCTCAGCCTTATCAACGAATCTACCAGACCGTTTTTAATGCGCTCTTCGCGTGGAATAGAGCCATGTGTCATACTTGCAGGGTGACCTATCAATGACTCAACACCGCCCAAAGATTCAGCCAATGCAAACAGCTGTGTCTTCTTCAACACAGACAATGCAGCATCCAT